>CAMWQV010000404.1 GCA_947176425.1 uncultured Clostridia bacterium | reverse complement strand
TCCTTGTTTGATACACTATAAATTTATAGTGCATCAAGACTATAACATTATAATATACTAAAATTATCTCTGTCAAGCTAAACTATAAATGCTAAGAGAGGTGTCAGCATGGCAGAGGAAATCAAAATTAAACGAAAGTCTGCCCGCAGGGGAGACGATGGACACAAGGTTGTATCCGTTCGCATGAGAGACGAGCTGATTGAACGGCTGGATGCTATTGCGGAATCCGCGAATCGTTCCCGGAATGAGATCATCAATCTGCTACTTGAATCGGCGGTAGATATTGTAAAAATTGAGGGCGAGGAATAACCGCAGACGGTTATCTCGCCCCTTCTCGTTGCCATTGTTTCTGCCGCACCGCCTGGATATGGGCGCAGAGAAATTCGTTGTAGTCCTTCCCATGCTCCGTAGGTGGCGGATTGTGGTAGATCAGCGTTACCCGCTGAGACAATTCCGGGTCCTCCCGGATAGCCTGCTCCAACCGTTCCATCCCCAGCATCCCGGCTTCGTCATTGTCCAGGCATAAGCTCACCTGGGTAACGTGGGGATGATCGTGAAGAAATTGGAGCATGGCGCGGGGTGCGGTTCCTCCGAGGGAAATGTAATGGCTGTCCCGCCACTCGCCCCCGGACAGCTTCACCAGCGTAGCCAGTGAGAGGGCGTCAATCGGGCTTTCCGCCACAGCCAGCCGGGGACACTTCGGGTCAGCAGCCAGCAGAGAAAAATTGTACCGTTTATCGCTGCTCTCTACATCCATCCGAAAACTGTCCCGCGTTCCCCGCAGGCAGGCAAACCGGGCTTTGCCCTCCATATCCCGGCCGACAAAGACGCAGTTCTGATAGCGGCGGCTCTCATAAAGAGTACCAGACTTGATACACTCTTGAATCAATTCGGGATGGATGCCCCGGCCTTGCAGATAAGACAGCATCATGGAAGGGAACCGGCTGGCCTCCGGCAGCTTGAAGGGCTTCGGCGGTTTTGGTGCTGGCCGCTGCTGGGGCGGCGGCGCACGGTAGCCGCACAAAGCCTCCACCGCGCCCACAAAATCCATTCCCCGGACTTTTATCAAATAGTCCAACGCTGTCCGGCCTCCGATGCCCTGGCTATGCCAGCACCATTTTCCATGTGAGATTTTGAGGCTGTCATGGGTCCGGGTGCAGTATTCATGCGGGCCGCACCGTTTCAGTTCGTGCGGCTCATAGGTTTCCAGGTATGAGAGCAGGTCCCACTCCTTCGCTTTTGTGATCTGTTCTTTAGAAACGCCTGCTATAAAAATCACCCCCTGATACGAAAAAGCGGCGGCGGGAACATCCGAAAATGCTCCCGCCGCCACCGTAGTCACAGCGTTTCAAACTTCTTCAGCAGGTCGTTGATGCCCTGCCAGACTTCCGTGTAACCTTTGCGCAGATCTTCCACATCCTGGGCGTAGAGGTTATGGGTGCTGTTGCAGCGGCGGGCGATCTGATTCACATTGCTGGAAACGGAGCGCAGCAGCTTCACCAGCTCCACCACGCTGCTCATGTCCAACTGGACCACATATCCATCCACCGCCATTTTCCACAAATACGCCCGCAGATTGGTAGTCCCCAGGAGGGCCATCTTCTGGTCGATCACCTCCTTTTCCTCCGGGGATACCTTTGTGTAAAGGCCCACTGTGCGGCCCTCGTTCCGTCTCACTGTACCGTCTCCCTTCTCTGGCTCTTTTCTGCATCGGGAAACGCCGGGGCGGGTGGGTTGTAGGCGCGTATCGCCGCCCGAATGGATGGTTTATCGTCCACACGCGCAGACACTTCGGAATTACCCGGCACGGGTGCATCGTTATCGTCCTGGGACAACGCATCCGCATGATTGTCATTGTCCAATTCAATGTTCAGTTGAGACAACCGTGCGGACTTCGTTTCCAGTTCCGCCTCCTGGGGGAAAGGCCGGTCCACTTCTTCCTTCGCCTCCGCTAACGCTTTCTGAATGTTATCCAGCCCCAGTTTCTGCCCTTCCAGATTCTTCGGTATCTTCTCCAAAGCGTTGTTGATACGGGTGATGTTGCCCACTATATCGTCAGAGAGTTCCGCAGAATAGGTCAAGTGCTGTTTCATCGTGACCTTAAACTTCGCGCCGTCAAAATGTAGCTGCATGGGGAATCCCCGATACTCGCCCAGGTCAAAAGGCTGTTTCGGGTCCGGCATAGCTTTACACGCTTTTGCCAGCGCCACACCCGCATCCTTGCGTTCGGTGTAGGTCTTGCCCAGGATGGTCATGGGAAATGCGTCCTCCTTGACCGGATGGGCCTCCAAAATGGGGAGATCAGCGGACAGGGCTTCAATGAACATCTGCGCCTCCGCCATTTTCTTGGGATAGTGGTGGATAATCATATCCTCCATCTCATATTTCTGTGACATATGGTTGGATTTCAGCATTTTCAGCTTGGCAACTTGAATATCCAGGTCCATTTTCTCTTTGATTCTTGGATCGCCGGTAGCGATCATTTTGACCTCGGCATAGGAAAGGGCGGTAGCGTCTACGTCCTCAATGGAACGGGCGGGGGATTTGCTGGTCATTACCTGCCCGATGAACTTCTGCTTATTTTCTACCAGCCCCCAGTTGTAGGCATCAAAGGTCCCCTTGGTGACATAGCGAAAGATTTTCACATTCTTGTTCTCGTTGCCGCGCCGGATAATACGGCCCGCCCGCTGCTCCAGGTCGGCAGGCCGCCACGGGCAATCCAGATCATGGGAGGCAACAAGTTTCGTTTGACAATTCGTGCCAGCTCCCATTTTCTGTGTACTGCCCAGCAGGATTCTTACCTTACCATCACGGACCTTGGCAAATAATTCCTCCTTCTGTGCCTCGGTATTAGCCTGATGGATAAAAGCGATTTCCTCCGAGGGAACACCCTTGGCAATCAGCTTATCCCGAATATCCTCATACACGCTGGTTTCCAGCCGGATCGCTTCTTCGTCAACTTCTTCCTCCGGCTCCTGGTCAGTATCATCCTCCTTTGTTTTCGAGGTTTTCTTTTCCGCTTTGCCCTTGGGCGTAGACAAATCAGAGAAAATAAGCTGTGTACCCAGCGTTTCCGCGCTCTCCTGCCAGATGTTGAACACGTTTTCGACACAGGCATTGACTTTACTGCCGGGATCGTCCGGCAGCAGAGGATTGGCAATCCGCTGATCCAGTGCCAATTTGCGCCCATCCGATGTTATTTTCAACATATTATCTTCCGTGGGTGGAACATCACCCTTGCGGACTTTCTCTGCGCGGGCGGCTAAATTCTGCACCATCTCTTTCTGTGCCTCGCTGGGTTCGGTGGAGATCGTGACGTACTCGGCCTCCGGGACGGGGAGTTTCAGCATATCCGCCGTCTGAATATCAGCAGCTTCTTTCCAAAGGTTCATCAGCTCCGGCAGGTTGAAGAAGCGGGCAAACCGGGTCTTGGCCCGGAATCCTGTTCCCTCTGGCTTTAATTCCACCGCCGTCACCTTTTCACCAAAGGACGCCGCCCAGGAATCAAAGTGACGCATCCCACGGTCCACCAGCATATCAAATTGCAGGTAGCGCATCATGGTATGAGGTAAGCACCACATGGGTACTCCCTCCCGAAC
>CAMWQV010000403.1 GCA_947176425.1 uncultured Clostridia bacterium | reverse complement strand
ACCATGTACGTCTGATTGCCCCGGCGTTGATGTCTGATGAAGATATCATGAAATTCCAATCCAGTCTCCGGGAAGTGATGTTCTTTATCAAGTACTCGAAAGATAAAACCATGTTGAACAGCATCCTTGAGAGAAACAAGGAACGCTTTCAAAGCTTAGAACGCAAAGCGGCGGATGTGATCAAAGCAATAACACATTGCGGCATAAAATACGATGAAGAGGGGGAGCGTGTTGATATGTGTCAGGCAGTACAGGATATGTGCAGAGAATCATGGGATAACGGCAGAGCCAAGGGCAGAACTGAGGGCAGAGCAGAAGGCAGAGCGGAAGGCATAACAATCGGCGAAGTACAAAAGGCGCAGCAGATGGCAAGAAATTTCTATGATATGGGCATTGATATTGAACGGATTGCCCAGGGCGTCGGCTATGCTGTAGACACTGTCAAACAGTGGCTGGGATTATAACCAAATCTGTGCAGACAAATTATAGGGGATTGCTTTATCTTGAAGCAGTCCCCTGTTGTATTTTCTTTATTTTTGCTTAAATTACAAATTAAATATCAATCTAATAATAAAGTGAACATTCAACTCAATTTATGTTATAGATATGTATAGTTATCAGTGTTATAGTATATTCAAAAAATACGGAGGTTTCAACTCTATGGATAAACTCATAATTATACCAAAGGAAGATACCGCAGTCACAATGACTATCCGCATAGACCGAACGTTACAGGAAAAATATAACGAATTGTCTGCAAAAACTAACCGGTCACGTAATGAATTGATTAGCACGGCCTTACAATATGCTCTTGACAATATGGAAATTCAGGATAAGGAGTAAGGCAAGTTATACATATCCTACCATGACGCCAGTTCAATCAGCAATTAAAAATACATACAATCAGCAAAGGAATAAATACGTATGCAAATGAAATGTGCATTTACTGGGCATCGGCCAGAAAAACTGCCCTGGAAATTTGATGAAACCGACCTTCGTTGTGTGGAGCTGAAAATCCTGTTAGCCGAACAGGTAGCATTATTAGAAGAAGCAGGCGTTACAGAATTTTTCAGCGGGATGGCGGACGGAACGGACGTCTGGCTGTCACAGATCGTCCTGACATACCGGAAAAGGAATCCTGCGATCAAGCTTCACTGCATTCTGCCATACGAGGGGCAGGCGGACAAGTGGAGCGAAGCAGCGCAGAAACGGTATCATAAGATTTTAGAGCAAGCCGATTCTGTGGATTACGTAAGCCGTGCCTATTATGACGGCTGCCTGATTGCGCGGAACCATCGTCTGGTAGAATCCGCCGGTCTGCTTCTGGCAGTCTATAAAGGCGTCCGGCGCAGCGGGACCGGCGCGACAGTGAACTATGCCCGGAAGCTGGGACGGGAAATCATTATTATCGATCCTGTTACGCGGATGATTACCCATACGAAATAACTGCCCTGAAAGAACGCAAAGCAACGATTGACGGACCTCTTGCATTTTTTGCCGGTACGGGGTAAAATAAAGGCACCCAAATCAAGGAGGCAAGAGTCAAATGAGAGACGGTTTCATCAGTGTGGCAGCGGGGACGCCAAAAATCCGGGTAGCCGACTGCCGGTACAATGCGGAACAGATATTTACGATGATGCGGGAAGCGGACAAACAGGGCGTCAAACTGCTGGTTCTGCCGGAACTGTGTCTGACGGGATATACCTGCGGGGACCTGTTCTTGCAGGACACGCTGCTGGACGGCGCGCTGGACGGCCTGCGCACGATTCTGGACGCCACACGGCATCTGGAAATTCTGACAATATTGGGAATGCCTTTGCGGGCAGGCGGAAAACTGTACAACTGTGCGGTGGCGGTACAAAAGGGCCTGGTTGTGGCGGCGGTACCGAAAACACACCTGCCGAATTACAATGAATTTTATGAAAAACGGTGGTTCGCGCCCGCGTCTTCCGAACCGCTGGATATCGAACCGGGACTGCCGGGCCAGGGGTCCGCGTTCGTGCTGGGCCAGACGCTCATACACTGCCTCGGGATGCCGGGTTTGACGGTGGGGATTGAGATATGCGAGGATTTGTGGGCCGCGGACCCGCCGTCCAGGAAGCTGGCGGAGATGGGTGCAACAGTTATCGTAAATCTGTCGGCGTCCAACGAGGCAGTGGGCAAAGCCGCTTACCGCCGCCAGCTGGTAGTGGGACAGTCGGGACGGCTGTGCTGCGGGTATATCTACGCGGACGCGGGCGAGGGCGAGTCTACAACGGACCTGGTGTTTACCGGCCACAACATGATCGCTGAAAACGGCGCGCTGCTGATGGAGCGGCGGTTTTCAACCGGCCTGACTGTAGCGGAGATTGACGTGCAGCGTCTGCTCTGCGAACGCCGCCGCCTGACCACGTTCCCGGCAGCGGAGCCAAAAGCGGACCTGTATGCACGGGCTATTTTCGCGCCCTGCGAAACCAAGCTGTACCGGTATTTATCCCCCACGCCGTTCATTCCGGAGAACGCCGCCGACCGCGGGGCGCGCTGTGAAGAAATACTGACCATTGCGGCGCTGGGCCTCAAAAAACGCCTGGAACACACCAACGCAAAAACAGCAGTTGTAGGGCTGTCCGGCGGTCTGGACAGTACGCTCGCGCTGCTGATTACCGCCCTGGCTATGGGAATGCTGCACCGTCCCGCCAGTGATATTATCGCGGTGACAATGCCCTGTTTCGGCACCACGGACCGCACTAAAAACAACGCCGTCCTGCTGGCGGAACGCATGGGCGCGGCACTGCGGACCATCCCGATTGGGGAAACTGTCAAGCGTCATTTCCGGGACATCGGCCACGATCCGGAAGTACATGACGTGACCTATGAGAACGCACAGGCCCGTGAACGTACACAGGTATTGATGGATGTCGCCAACGAATGCGGCGGTCTGGTCATCGGCACCGGCGATTTGAGCGAATTGGCGCTGGGCTGGGCTACCTACAACGGCGACCATATGAGTATGTACAGCGTCAACGCGTCCATTCCGAAAACACTAGTGCGGCATTTAGTGGATTACGTGGCGCGGGACAATCTGGAAAAAGATGAGGAACTGACCCATGTTCTGGAGGATATTTTAGACACCCCGGTTTCTCCCGAACTGCTTCCGGCGGTGCAGGGCCAGATCAGCCAGCGGACAGAAGATCTAGTCGGTCCCTATGAACTGCACGACTTTTTCCTGTACTATGTCATCCGCTGGGGATTCAGTCCCCGCAAGATTTTACGGCTTGCGGAACTCGCCTGGGGCCGCGCTTACAGTCATGCGGTAATTCTGAAATGGCTGAAGAATTTCTACCGCCGGTTCTTTGCCCAGCAATTTAAGCGTTCCTGTCTCCCGGACGGCCCGAAAGTCGGTTCTGTCGCCCTCAGTCCCCGCGGCGACTGGCGTATGCCCAGTGATGCCAGCGCAAGGCTGTGGCTGGAGGAATTGGAAACCCTGTAATTTAGCCGGTAAGGAGGTTGATTTCATGCAGCCTGAAAGAAGTATTGTTTCAGGCTGCATGAAATCAACCTCCTTACCGGCTAAATTACGGGGTTTCCAATTCCTCCAGCCCCATCCTTGCGCTGGCATCA
>CAMWQV010000402.1 GCA_947176425.1 uncultured Clostridia bacterium | reverse complement strand
GGGCTATGACCAGGAACGCTCTTGCCCATATCAGATTATTGAAGCAAAGGCCGTGGATAGAGCTGGCCGCCCTATCTTCTGCCACTTGAGACCCGCCTATAACAATATTACCAATTCCGGTGCTCAGGAGAAAATCACGGACGTTTCTTTCATTACATCCGCTCAGGCGGCCATTACTGCGGTCCAGTCTACTGAAACGCACTGGAAGGGAACTTCCGTGTTTAACGGTAATCCAGGAAATGCGGCACCAGACGATACTGTTTGGGTGTGCGGGTGGACGCGGAACGGTGTTCTGCGGTTCTTCCGCGGTGACGTTAGCCTTGACCTGCTGAGACAGAACAGAATGGTTAACTGCATCGGACCGGTGTTCCCCGTCGTCAGCGCCGGCAAACTGTTTACTGAGGTGACCGGCTCCATCGGTGAAAACCCCGGCTCTATCCAGGCGATCGGTTGGAAGCAGAACGGAAACAAAGTCTTCTTCTCATGCGGTTGCTACGACGTTCCGGGTATGACCCCGCAGGCCGTGGCTAATATCCTGCTTGCTATGGGTTGCTTTAACGCTGTTATTACAAGCTACCAGACTCAGGCCGCTACAGCGTGGGACGCGACGCCGATTGCCGGTACTGAAAGCGCGATAACATATGCTACTGACGACGTGATTTCGGCTCCGGGACTGACCGGCGGAATGACGTTCCTGGGCAAACTGTCCAACGCTCCTATTCAGTGGAACATCCCGGCAAACTGTGCAAACTGGGTAATTTCCAAGATGCCCAAGGATGGATGGAGAAATGCGTTTACCACTGAGGTGGCAAACATTGTTCAGAAGCTGGGAAACACCGAAAACAGCATGAACAGTATTCTGGGACAGCTCAATGGTGAGAACCAGGCGATCAGTAATCTGCAACACGATGTTCAGCAGAACGCGGATAATATTGCGGAACTGCAACAGAGTGTCGGAACGTTTGATGGCAGGATTAAGACACTCGAGACTGGACTGGACCAGGCGGAACAGAATATTGCTACGCTACAGCAGGACGTTGCGACTCTGACCAAGGCTATTCAGGATGAGACGGTAGCGAGAGAGACGGCCGATAACCAACTGCAACAGGCTATCGATAATGAGCGGAACGAACGTGAAGCGGCAGATACCGCACTACAGGGCAAGATCACGCAGGAACAGGCCGCGCGGGAAAGCGCCGATACCGTTCTGCAAAATAAAATCGATACTGAGGCCAGCACAAGAGCCACCGCAGATAGTAAGCTGGAAGCTGATATCGATAGTGAAGCAAAAACACGCGGTGAGGCTGACAGAAATCTCCAGGCGGCAATTGAGGCCGAACAGTCTGCCAGAAGTACCAAGGACACTCAGCATGAGGCGCGCATGGACCAGCTGGAAGCACAAGAGCAAAAAGACTTCCAGCAGGCTGAGACGGCTATTGATGAGCTACAACAGACCGTCGAAAACTTGCAGGACGGGTCCGGACTGCCAGTGGCTACTACTGAAAAGCTGGGCGCTGTGATTATCGGTGACGGACTCAATGTTGATGAGACCGGAAAAATCAGCGTCAAGGGAGGCGCTACCGGCGGTGACGTGGTGTCTGCTGGAGAAGGTATCGAGATCAACGAAAATGATCAGGGCGAAAAGGTTATTTCCGTTGATGATACGATTGCTACGACGGCACAACTTACGCCGCTGGAACAGTCTATTGATGGACAGAGCGTGAAAATCGATGCACTCGAGACGGGACTGTCCGGCGTTAAAACGGACGTGCAGGACCTACAGGATGGACAGACAGCTCAGGCCGCCGAAATCGCTGATGTTAAACAGAATACCGACACGTTGACCGAAAATGTGAATACGCTCAAAGACGACGTAGAGAAAATCCAGGACGGAAGCGGCCTGCCCATTGCAAGCGCTGATACGCTGGGCGGAATTAAAATCGGCGCTAACCTGTCGATTTCTGAGGATGGTACACTTTCCGCAACAGGAGGTGAAGGCGGTACCGGTGAAACCGTGGCACAAGGCGACGGTATTACAGTGGAACACAATACCACTACTAATGTCGCTACGGTCAGTTTGAATGCGGAGACTAAGGAAACTCTCGCTAAGGTTCAGACGATTGAGACCGAACAGGGAACGATCAAGACGGCTGTTGACGGACTGGAGACAAATGTTGAAACTCTGTCTGGAAATGTACAGACGCTGACAACCGCTCAGGAGGACGCAGACAAGGCGATCAAAGCACTCCAGACGGCTGGCGGAGAAAGCGAAACGGAAATCGCCGGCGTCAAGGATGACGTTACCGCTATTCAACAGAAGGATACGGAACAGGATACAAAACTGGGAACTCTCGAGACCATGCTGAGTGACCAGAGTAAGGACATTGAGGATATCAACCAGAATATTCAGGTCATAACTACGAAAAATACAGAACAGGATACAGCGATAGAGACGGCACAATCCACCGCAGATGAGGCCAAAACTCAGGCGAATACAGCTCTCGCGGCGGCGCAAAGTGCTACGGCAACAGCAGTTCAGAAAACAGGCGACACTATGACCGGTAATTTGCAACTGCAAAATTCCGGACTGCTGTTGGTGAACGAACAGGGCGTTGTGCTTGGTAGACTGGCGACGCTGGACGGTAATGTCGGTATTATCGGGGCGGACGGAACGACGCTTTCCACTCTTAGAGTGGCAACGCCAAGCGATACCGCAGATGCCGCAAATAAGGGGTACGTTGACAGTACTATCGAGCCGGTGTCAGAAGCCGCGAACAACGCTAATGTGGCGGCTACTGAGGCGGCTAGTCAGGCGGCTAAGGCGAAGACACAGGCGAGTGAGGCGAAGACCGCGGCGGATGCGGCAAGTGCTGCTGTCGATAGTAAGGTGAGTAAATCTGGTGATACAATTACTGGTACACTTACTGTACAAAACGGCAATTTAAATGTCACAACAGATACTTACAAAGTAGCAAAATTACAGGGTTCAGGTCAGCTTTCATTAGAAAGAAATATGCACGCAAAATACCTTAATTTATCTGCTATTTTAACACATGGTTCACTACCTAGTGCTATACTGTTCACTCCATATGATGATACTTTGCCTGAAGCATATAAAACATCTGGTGGTGTGATACTTAACGGTATTAATAACCCGGTGAATGAGCAGGATGCGGCAAATAAACGGTATGTGGATAATGCTATAGGAAACAATAATGTTAGTATAGTAAATGATACTATGGGTTATAGCACTATTACATTTAGCACTGATTTCAGGCCAAACTTAATTTTAGTACTCTTTAAAACTATAAATAATAATTTAGCAATTGGCTACACCGTTCTTTCACGTTCAAAAACAACAAATTCATTACATTATAGTGATAGTAATTCAGGAAACGTTCAAAAGGTAAATATATTCTCGTCATGGACAAATAGTTCTGTTGGCGTACGATTTAGTGTACCAAATTTTAGTGGAACTTTCGATGCTATAATATTGTAAATTTTAAACTCTCAGTTTTAAATTTATTTGAAACTGAGAGTTTAAAATTTTATTTAATAAATTTTTATATTTTTATTTAAAACAGTGATGCAAAATTTTGTAAATGTAGTTG
>CAMWQV010000401.1 GCA_947176425.1 uncultured Clostridia bacterium | reverse complement strand
CGGAACCGGCGTCTCCTATCCTCAGCTGTCCCCAGGTGCTGCAAGTACCGTCTTCCCAGAGGAAATACAGAACCGGCACGCCTATGTTCAGATAAGGAGTGCTATATTCCATCTCCACGTCCAATGGGGAAATCGTGAGTTTTTCCAGCGTCACCGGCCCGCCTGCGGTGTGTTCAAAACAGCCGCGGCCCTGTCCTTCGGCGTTGATCTTCAGCGCCACATCCTTCACAGGTTTTACGGGAAATTTCAGTGTCAGGTCCTTGTCCTCTTCATGCAGGGATACGGTGATATGTTTGTCCAGTCCGACGACTCCCATCTTTACAGAAGCGTCAAGGTGGACAGTACCGGTCTCGCTGTCATACTCTATGCCCATACCGTATCCGCCTGAGTCCATCCAGGAGAGCATGAAACTGATATAGGCGATTTCGTCACAGGGAAACAGCGCCGGTACAAACTCGAATCTGTCCAAGTCCAGCGATTCCAGATATTGGCGGGCTTCCTCTGTTTTTGCTTCAATGGTCACTGTAAAATAGACTTTCCGCGCTGTTGCGATGGAACTGGTAACGGACAGCGTAAAATCATCGTCGCTGGCGGAGTAATTTTCCGCGTTCACCAGAGTCTCCCCATACGCGCGGTCGCCGCCCCAGCCAAAGTTTATGTCCAGCACATTCTGCTCCGGCAGGACCGTCTGTCCGGCAGCGGCGGCAATGCTGGTCAAGAGCAGCAGCGACGCGGCTAAAATGGCAGCGTAACGCACAGGCCGCGGAAAATGACGGCGGGCGTTTCTGTCCAGAGCGGCGTCCACGCGGCGCAGAACGGCGTCGGGTTTCGGCTGGGGACAGCGGCCCGGCAGTCTCATGGATTTCCAGAGTTTTTGCAAATCAGATTTCATCAGTATTCCACCTCTTTCATATCAGACAAGCGGTCTTTCAGGAATTTCCGTCCGCGAAAAAGCCTCTGTTTCGCGGCGGACTGCTTGAGACCCAGATCCTGCGCGACAGTTTTGAGTTTTTCGCCCTCGTAGTAATATCGTACAAACAGGGTCCTGTCCGGCTCCTGCATGGCGTCCACAGCAGCCCACAGCCGTGCAGACAGTTCCCGCCGTTCCGCCAGTTCTTCCGGCCCCTCTCTACGGTCGAGCACGTCCTCCGGGAGCGGTTCGCAGGGATGCTGGCGGCGCAGCCAGTCGATGGTTCTGTTGCGGGCGGCGGTTCCCAGCCAGGCGCGCAGGCCCTCTGCGGGGTCCAGCGTTTCGGCACTGTTCCAGAGCGAGAGGAAGACATCCGCCGCGATTTCCTCGATATCCTCCTGACACGCCCGTCCGGACAGCGTGCGCAGGGCCACCGCGCTGACATAGGGCGTATACTCCCGGACCGCCGTCTCAAATGCCCGCCGGTTTTTTCGTTTTACTTTTTCCGTTAGCTTTTTTTCATCCATCTGCGGCAGCCTCCTTCTTCTTGCTGAACCGGTTCTGTCTTTATATACGTTTCCCGTCGAAAACGGTTACATGAATTTTTCTGTTTTTCCGGTCGGGAACGCGCCCTTGCATTTTCCGTTGATGTGTGATACCATGCGGACATCAATCAAAACAGGAGGCCCAATCAAATGGACATTCCCGCTCTGAAAGCGAAAATGGACGAATCCCGCTATATTTACGATGACGAGCTGGTTACAACGCTGCTGGTAGCCCTGAAACTGGGACGCCCGCTGCTCATCGAAGGCGCGGCAGGCGTTGGCAAGACGGAGATTGCGAAAATCATGGCCGCCGCGCTGGACCGCGACTTAATCCGCCTGCAATGCTATGAGGGCTTGGACGAAAGCAAAGCCCTCTATGAATGGAATTATCAGAAACAGCTTTTAAGCATCCAGGTTCAAATGAACCGCCAGGACCCGGACACGCTGACCAAATCCCTTTTCAGCGACAGTTATCTTCTGCCCCGTCCGCTGCTGCAATCCATCCGTTCCGAAAAACCGGTGGTGCTGCTGATTGACGAAATCGACAAAGCGGATGAGGAATTTGAGGCGTTTCTGCTGGAATTGCTCAGTGAAATGCAGATTACGATTCCGGAAGCAGGCGTCATCAAAGCAAAAAGCATTCCCTTTGTAGCTCTGACTTCTAACCGTACCCGTCCGCTCAGTGAAGCCCTGCGGCGGCGGTGCGCGTATCTGTATATTCAGTACCCAAGCATCGAAAAAGAAATTGCTATCATCCGCGCCAAGCTGCCGAATGTCAACGAACATCTTGCGGTACAGGCAGCGCAGGCGATTCATACACTGCGGGAGAGCGACGCGATTCTGAAAAAGCCGTCTATTGCCGAGACGTTAGACTGGGTATCTGCTCTGGAGGCCCTGGGCATCAGCGATTTAACGCCGGAAGCCGCCGGACAAACGCTGGGGTTTGTTCTGAAAAGCAGCGAGGACCTGGAAGCCGGAAGACCCCTTCTCACAGGAACGCCGGAACACTCCTGTAATCACGACCACGGTCACTGCGGACACTGCGCACAGCCATGAGCGTCTATCTGGAAAAAATAGCGGAATTTTCCGCGCTTCTGCGGCAGGATGGTTTAGCGGCAGGGATTCAGGAGACGGCGGACGCCTGTAAGATTTTATCCTGTCTGAACTTGCAGGACCGGGAAACGGTGCGCGTTGCCTTACAGACCGTCTATGCCAAATCCCGTGAGGAGCAGACAGTATTTCAGCACGCCTTTGACGGTTTTTTTGTCAGCGCGGAAAAACGGGAAGCCCTGCGCCGGAAACACGCCGCAGAAGCAGAAGAACTTGCCCGCCGCCGTGCGGAAGCCGAGCAGGAATTGCAGGTCAACGGCCAGCCGATGGACTTGCGGGAGGATTTGCAGGACGTGTATATCCGCATGGGCGACAGGAGCCGGGAACAGCTGCGGGAAATGCTGGAAAAAACAAAGGGCAATCTGGAACGCAATCCGCGGCTGTACGGGAATTTTATCCGATCTGTGTTCATGCGTTTTTTGCTGGAACAGCAGATGATGATGGAAGACGCCGCCGTCGGCTGTGAGGAGACCGACCCGGACCTTGCCCTGTTATACCGTGATATCTCCCATTTCAAAGAAACGGACATCCCGCGGGCGGCGTCGCTGATTGCTGTGATTTCCCGCCAGCTGGACGCGGAACTGAGCCGTCAGAAACAGGGCGCGGGCCACAGCGGAAAACTGGATTTCAAACGCACCATCCGGAAGGGACTGGAAACCGGCGGCACATTTTATCATTTGTCCTACCGCCGCAAACGCCGCAGAAAACGCCGTCTTGTGCTGCTGTGCGACGTGTCGGGGTCTATGCTGCAATTTTCGGAATTTGCCCTCCGGTTCATCAAGTCCATGAGCGAGGTATCGGAATCGTCGGAAACATTTTTATTTTCCGAAGAAATCCACCGGGTAGACCCGTTCGCACTGCAAAATATGGATTCTTTTCGGGAGTATGTCCGTTCTTCCGGACTGTACGGCCGCGGGACCGATTTGGGCGGCGCGCTGGAACGGCTTTGCCGCAGCCGTCCGTCTGTGCTGGGGCCGTCAACGACGCTGCTGATTCTATCCGACACAAAAACGATTGATATTCCCCGTGCCGGACGCGCCCTCATGGACGCCAAGCA
>CAMWQV010000400.1 GCA_947176425.1 uncultured Clostridia bacterium | reverse complement strand
AGGTCAGACTGTCCGCCAGCATGAGCCGGCCTTCCGCGTCCGTGGACAGCACTTCAATTGTTTTTCCCGCAAAAGAGCATACCACGTCTCCTGGTACGTTGCTGGTGGGAGAGATGCGGTTCTCGCAGACCGGCACAATCGCCGTCACATTCACCCGCACGCCAGCCGCCGCCAAAGCCCGTACTGCTTCCGCTGCAACCGCGCCTCCGGCCATATCACCCTTCATGTTCTCCATAGAAGTCCGTGATTTCAGGGAATAACCGCCGGTATCAATCGTTACGCCTTTCCCGATATATCCCAGCCGTTCTTTGCTTTCCGGGGCGCCGTTATAGCGCAGTACGGCAAGATACGGTGCATGACCGCTGCTGTCCCCTACAGACAACAGCGCGTTCAGGCCGTGTTTTGACAGCTCGTCATGTCCGTAGAGCTGTGCTTCCAGCGGCAAATCTTTTGCCATATCCGCGACCGCCTGCGCCATATCCTCCGATGTAAACAGGTTTGCCGGACGGTTCACCATATTCCGCGCCTCGATCACCGAACGCGCCAGTTCACAGGCCACGCGAAGCTGTTCCAAGTCCCAGCCGCTGCCTCCGGCAAAGCAGGTCATTTTCGGTTCCCACTGCCCGCTCATAGCGAATCTTTTGCGGTACGCGCCTCCGTAAATGCCTTCTGCCGCCGCGCTCACGCCTGCCTGCCCCAATTCTGCGGCGGCGGTCAGATCAAACAGGCAGCTCTCATACTCCTGCTCCAGCGCGGCTTTGACCGCTTTCCCGTAGACCTCTTTGCAGGCCAGGGGCGTCCATGCTTTCTCCCCCCGGCCGACAGTGATGACTGCCCTGCCGTCCTCACCGGGAAGACAGCGTGTTTTCAGATATGCTGTTTCTGTGATGCGAACCTCTGCCTGAACAGGTTCGTTTTGATAGGATATCATTGCAAATCTCCTCCTCTCCGCCGGGATTTTCCAGCGGTACTTGCGGCCAGTATAATCCAAAAAAACGTGCTTGGCAAGCGGTTTCCTTCAAAAATTTTTCACAAAAAGAATGACGGATTGTCCGCCGCTGAAAAACGATTCCTTTTAGAAGCGCATTTCAGACCGATGACAATCCGTTTGCCCGTTTTGTAAACTTATTCCATAATTTTGTGGAATTTCACAAAAATTTTCGTCAAATTTCCAAATTGGCGTAAGCGTTCAGGCTCATGTCCGCCCGGACACCGGCAAGATACTCATAGTAGCCCTGACAGCCGATCATCGCGCCGTTGTCCCCGCACAGAGACAGAGGCGGCAGATACAGCCGGATATTCTGTTCCTGACAGGCTTTTTCCAAATCAGCCCGGATACGTTTGTTAGCCGCCACTCCGCCCGCCGCGGCCAGCGTATCATATCCGCACCTGCGCGCCGCTTCCACAGCGCGGGGAACCAGTTCCTCACTGATTGCCGCCGCTACGGACGCCGCCAGCCCGGAACGGTCCAGCGTTTCGCCTTTCTGCTCCGCGTTGTGGGCCAGATTCACCGCCGCGGTCTTCAGTCCGGAGAAGGACATATCAAAAACGCTGTCCGCGATCTTCGCTCGTGGCAGGGGGTATTTTTTATCGTCGCCGCCCTCGGCCAAGTCCTGCATTGGTTTTCCTCCGGGGTAAGGCAGGCCCAGAACACGGGCAATCTTGTCAAAACATTCTCCGGCGGCGTCGTCGCGGGTCGCGCCGATAATGGACATCTCGGTATAGCCCCGCACGTCCACAAGCATGGAATTTCCGCCGGAAATGCACAGCCCGATAAACGGCGGCTCCAATTCCGGAAACGCGATATAGTTTGCGGCGATATGGCCCCGCAGATGATGGACCGGGATTAACGGCCTGTCCAATGCGTAAGCCACGGATTTGGCAAAGTTCACGCCCACCAGCAGCGCGCCGATTAATCCGGGACCGTATGTGACGGCGACGGCGTCGATATCTCGTTTCGTGACACCGGCCTGCGTCAAAGCCTGATCCGTCAGGGCGGCGATGGCTTCCACATGCTTTCTGGACGCGATCTCCGGAACGACGCCGCCATAAATCGCGTGCATATCCGCCTGGGACAGAACGGCGTCGCTGAGGACCTCCCGACCGTCCCGAACAACTGCGGCGGCGGTCTCGTCACAGGAGGATTCAAAGGCTAAGATCAACATTTTATCGCTTCCTCCTTCAGTTTTCGATCCAGTCTGTCAGGGGGCGCGGCGCTTCCCCTGGTGCAAGCGGTATCTGGATATACTCGTGATAGCGTGCCTGCCCAAACTGCTCTAAATAAATTTCCTGATGCATTTTCAGAATTTCGTTTTCTTCCGGCAGCGGGTCCGCCCAGGCAATCGTTTTATAGTGGACGCCGAACAGGGCGCAGTCATAGCCTAACGTTGCAGCTCCATTGCGGCGGTAAAAGCCCAGCCGCCGGAAGATCAGCCGGTCCGCGTCCGGATCGCCGGCGGGGGCCTCGGATTCCCCGATAAAGACCGTTTCCGGCGGGTAATAGGACCGTACTTCCGCCAGCAGTTTTCCGCCGATGCCGCCGTTGCGCCGTCCGGCGGGGACGCACAGATAGTCGATCAGAATATACCGGCCGCCGGTGTGCTTCCACAGGAAAATATAGCCTGCAATTCTCTCGTTTTCGTCAAAGTATCCCAAAGGGTCATAGACGCCGCGCTGCTGCATCCGCTCTATAATCTCCAGCGGTTTTAGTTCGGCGGGCGGGAATGCCGCTTTAAAATCTTTCTCATAGGCTGACGCCAATTCTTCCGGCGTCAAAACTCTCAGCATCATGTTGTAAACTCCAATGTCATTAAAATCGCGTCCTCTTTCGGATGCTCATAGTAATTTCTCCGGCAGCCCACTTCTAAATAGCCGTGTTTTGTATAGAGAGCCTGCGCCGCTTTGTTGGACTCCCGGACTTCCAGCGTTAAAAAAGCTAATCCTAATTCTGCCCCGCGCCGCCGCAGAGTTTCCAGCAAGTCCGACGCTATCCCCTGCCGCCGGTATTCGGGCCGCACGGCGACATTATTGATATATCCCTCGTCCAGAACGGTCTGCGCACTGGTATAGCCCAGCACAGCGCCGTCCTCAGACACGGCGGCAAAAGCGGCTGTGCCCGGAAGATACAGCATTTCTTCCAGCAGCTGACGGGACCAGGGGTCGGGAAAGCAGAGTTTTTCGATCTCCGCCATTTGGCCGATATGGGCGGCTGTAACCGGCATGATACGGTACTGCACAGCGGCGTCACCTCTCTTTCTAACGTTTACAGCCGGGTTGCCGTTTCCAGTGCGATACGCAGATATTTTTCGTAATCAGAATCTGGCACACTGCCCCAGGTTCTGGGGTCCCAGGCAGCCGCGTCCAGACTGTCTTCCCCATATACGAATTGATATACCGGTATTTTCCGGAACGCTCCCGCCGCCATTAACGACGCGCACTCCATATCCACCGCGATGCAGCCTTCGTCTTTCCGTTTTGCCGTATTGTTTCTGGTTTCACGATAAAGCGCGTCTGTCGTCCAGATTTTCCCGGTCACATAGGGAATGTTCAGTTCATCAAATATCTGTGCTAAACGCGGGGCTGTCGGTACATCGACATAATCGCTTTCCGGCAGATAGTGATAAC
>CAMWQV010000399.1 GCA_947176425.1 uncultured Clostridia bacterium | reverse complement strand
TCCTGGTACTGTCCATTCTGGTAAAAGGCTATATGTATTTTTACAACCGGCAGTTTGCAAGAGTTACAAATTCTGAAACGCTGAAAGCAGCTGCCGCAGACTGTATCAGCGATGCCGCCGCCACGGGAGCAGTTTTACTCTCAGCAGTAATCGGTCACATAACAGGCTGGCAGATCGACGGTTACTGCGGCGCTGTGGTATCTGGATTTATTGTGATAGCGGGAATAAAAAGCCTTTGGGAAGTCTTGGGACGGGTCATGGGCCAAGCCACCGACCAGAGCATCGCTGACGATGTTCTGCGGGCTGTTGAGGCATACCCAAAAATTGCGGCGGTACAGAATTTGATGGTGCATGATTATGGGTTTGGCTATTTCGTGATCTCTCTGCGGATTGAGGGATACAGAAAAGACGGCGAACAGCTTTACAACGCAATCCATGAAATATCCTGTACCCTATACAAACAGCTCCATTGTGATTGTTTCATCCAAGTGGATTATCTCATAGACGACGATGTGTTGACAGAACATTTGCGGAACAAGGTTGAACTCGTTCTGCAAAAGTACAGCGGCAAGGCCGGCATAGACCATTTCCGGCTGATAGAAAGCGGCTGCTGTACTACGGCTGCATTTGATTTGCTTTACTCCGCCAAACTGCAAAAAAGTGAGGAAGTCATTTGCCGAGAAATTGAAACAGAATTGGAACGCGAAAATCCGCAATTCCGCACAATCATCAAAAGTATTCTTCGGCGGGAGCGATACGGTTCCCTCCGTTCCGCAAGGAGGTGAACTGACATGACATTAGGTAAATCCTCGGAGGACTACTTGGAAGCCATTTTGATACTCCACCAGAAGGGGGGAAGTGTCAGATCGGTTGACCTTGCGGGATATATGGGATATTCAAGACCAAGTGTCAGCCATGCGGTAAAGAACCTGCGGACTGGCGGATTTCTGGTCGTAGATGAAAATGGATGCCTTTGCCTGACCGAGCAGGGGCAAACAGTTGCCGAAAAACTATACGAGCGTCACCAATTCTTTAGGGAACAGCTAATAGCCGCTGGTGTCGATCAGGAAACAGCGGAGCAAGATGCCCACCAGATAGAGCACGCAATCAGCGATATATCATTTCAAAAGCTGAAACAAAAAGCACAGCAGGCCGGTTAGTGCACATCGACAAACGGCAACACGGGGCGAAATCCTAATTTTTTTCGTTCTATTACCTCAGTAGTATTGACAACTTGCTACGACTGTGATAGTATAGCATCAGTAGTACTACTGGCGTCTTGTAAAGGAGGAATGTATATGGCCGTAAAACTGTTTGATTCCGAGCTGAAGGTCATGGATGTGCTGTGGCGGGAGGGTGACCGCCCCGCACGCCAGATTGCGGGCATCCTGGAGACTGAGACGGGTTGGAACGTGAACACTACCTACACCCTCATCAAGCGCTGCATCAAAAAAGGAGCTATCCAGCGCACAGACCCTGGTTTTCACTGCCATGCCCTGATCCCAAAGGAGGATGTGCAGGCCGCTGAAACCGACGAACTGGTGGGTAAGCTCTTTGACGGCTCTGTCGATAAGCTGTTCGCCTCTTTGCTGGGACGCAAACATCTGTCGGCGGAACAGATTCAGCGGCTGCGGGATATCGTGGAGGAATTGGAATGAGCCTGATACAAATGAGTGTTTTAGGTGGCGTGCTGATTCTGGCGGTCATTGTACTGCGGGCATTGACGCTGAACCACCTGCCGAAAGGGACGTTCCTAGCGCTGTGGGCTATCGCTGTACTGCGGCTGCTGGTTCCTTTTTCCATCTCCTCCCCCGCCAGCGTCTATACGCTGGTGGAGCGTGTACAGGTTATGTGGGAGACTCTTGCCGCCGAGCCGTCGGATTTTGTGGCCGGGATTTCCCCATCCGTTCCGGCTCCTGCTCCGGAAGGGGAAACCAATAGCAGGCCGGCAGCTGTCCCAGAGGCGGTTCGGCCTGTCTGGACCGTGGTATGGCTGGCGGGGATGCTGGTGTGCGGAATGTTCTTCCTGATCTCCTACCTCCGCTGTCTCCGGGAATTCCGGACTGCACTGCCCGTTGCGGATCAATGGCTGCAAGCATGGCTCGCAAGTCAGCAGCCCCGCCGGAAAATCTCCCTGCGGCAGTCCGACCGGATGGACGCGCCGCTGACCTACGGCCTGCTGCATCCGGTCATTCTGCTTCCCAAGGGGTGGGAGGACATCCCCCAGCTTGCCTACGTCTTGGAACACGAACTGATCCATACCCAGCGGCTGGATGCCCTGTGGAAGCTGGTACTGGCTTTTACCGCCTGCGTCCATTGGTTCAATCCGCTGGTGTGGTGTATGTTCACACTGGCCAACCGGGATCTGGAGCTGCGCTGTGACGAAGATGTTGTGCGGCGGTTTGGACTGGATCGCCGGGGCGCTTACGCCTTGGCCCTGATATCCATGGAGGGGAAAAAGAGCGGTCTGGAACCTTTTGCCAGCGCGTTCAGTAAGAACGCCATCGAAGAAAGGATACGTGCTATTATGAAAATAAAAAAGAGATCTCTAACGATTATCATTGCGGCAGCGCTGCTGGTCTGCTGCGTGGCAACGGGCTTCGCAACCTCCGCCGCAACAAAAAAAGCCGCGGAGAATCAAACGGCATTTGCCGGACCCGACACGGATAACGTGGCATACATTCAGAAACAGGCGCAGAGTGTTATGGGCGTGGTGGACGCTATGGATGAACTGCTGCCTGAATTGACGGAAGAGGAAAAACTCTGGATAGCGAATCAGTATATTTCTGGCTATAGCGATCTGACAATAACGGACTACCGTCAGAAGGTGTTGATGAAGTGGGATCACTCCGGCACCGAAACCTGGGATGCTCTGAATCTCTATAGGGATCTCCGGTCCGGCTCCACCCATTTGCCGGACGCCCTGTCCGATTTTGATGACTATTTCTTTCATATCTACTTGCCCCTCATAAACGATAACTGGCAGGCGGGCTGCGAATTTTCAGGCGCAAGCGCAGATGGTTCGGCATTCACCTATACTCTGACCGTGCTGGACCCGGACGCACTGACGGTGGGAGAATATGACAGCATCCGTCGGGAAGCTGAAACAACTCTCAGCAATCCCATGAAGGATGTTTCCAACGCCGCTGGAGTGAATGAACTGAGTACCCAGGCTCTCCGGGTTGATCTGGGAATTTAAACCAATTCTTCAAACGTTACAATAGTTTACAGTTTCTGATTTTTCGAGGGAGTTGTCTATAAAGGCAACTCCCCATTATTTTCGTATTCCCTTTAAGCAATCATGTTGAATTGAATGAAAACACGTGTTATAATTTGGAACGGCAAGAGGGGATTTGTGGAGGTAATCAACATCACATGAATGAATACATAATTCAAGGCATAGGTTTTTTTGCGTAGCTCTTTTTATCATTTCGTATCAGATACGGTCTAACCATGCGCTGTTTCTGTGTCAGCTGATGGGATGTATCGTTTTCTGTATTTTATCGCGGGTTTTATTTCCACATACCGGGCATAGTATCCAAACAGCTATTTTTGAATCCCTCCTTGTTTATTTTGTTAGTAGTAAACTGCTGTATGAGTTCCAGAACAGTTTTTCCGATTCAC
>CAMWQV010000398.1 GCA_947176425.1 uncultured Clostridia bacterium | reverse complement strand
GAGAACCTGTTCCCCCGCATCGACATGGCGAAAGAGCTGGCCGAGCTGGACCGCCTCCAGGAGGAAGCCAAGAAGGCCGCCCTGCCTGCCATTGAGATCGAGCCTCAGCTGGAGGAAAAGGTAGACTTCGAGACGTTCTGCAAATCTGACTTCCGCGCTGTCAAGGTCAAGGACTGCCAGCGGGTGAAGAAGTCGGACAAGCTGCTGAAGTTCACTCTGGACGACGGTACCGGTACGGACCGCCAGATTTTGTCCGGCATCGCCAAGTGGTACGCTCCGGAGGATTTGATCGGCAAGACGCTGGTTGCTATCGTGAACCTGCCGCCCCGGAAGATGATGGGCCAGGAGAGCCAGGGTATGCTGATTTCCGCCGTCCACACTGAGAAGGGCGAAGAAGCCCTGAACCTCATCATGGTGGATGATAAAATTCCCGCAGGCGCAAAGCTCTGCTGAAAATGATATCGAAAGTGCCCCCGTCTGGAAGCTCCAGGCGGGGGTATTTTTCTCTCACAGGTGGGGCAGCTGCTCCCGGTAGCGCCGCAGGTCCGACTCGCTGTACCGGGAGATTACTCCGTTCAGCAGGGAAATCAGCACGTTCCGGGCCTCCGGCAGACGGCCCTCCATGTTGACAGCGTTGGACGCTCCCAGGGCGGCGAAGATTACCGGAATATCCAGCTTCTCCACCAGCGTCCGGACCTCCTCCAGCTTTTCCCGCTCTCCGGCCTCTGTCCAGTTTCCCGCCAAGATTTCCTGATACAGCCGCGACTCTGGGAAAACGGTCAGCATGGAGGAACCGATCCGGCGGGGATGGGTCTGATTGAAGACTTCCGCGGACCGGGCGGCGCTCTCCCTCCCTCTTCCCGCTCCGGCAATGCCTGCCAAGTAGAAAAAGTGGTAGCCGATTCCCGCCTCGTCCAGCCGCCGCGTCTGAATCAGAATATCTTCCGGGGCATAGCCCTTGTCCATAAAGGCCAGCGCGTCCCCGTCGCCTGTCTCCACGCCGATGGTAATGCCGTCATACCCGGCCTGCGCCAGGCGTACCAACTCCTGGTCCGTTTTCAGCGCGATATCCGTAATACGCGCAAAGCACCCGATTGACCCAGACTGTGGAAAATAAGTCCGGACCAGTTCGGCAATGCGCCCTAACCGCTCCGCTTTCAGTACAAAGGGGTTGGCCCCCACCAGAAAGGCCCGGCGGGGTCCCTGAGGCGCATCCAATCCCTGCATTCGCAGGCTCAAACGCTCCAGCGGTCCGGTCTGGTACAGCTGCGCCTCCTGGAGGTCGGCCTCGATGTCCTCCAGCGGCGACATCCGGAACGGAAACGGCAGGCCGTCATAGAGCGTACAGAATTTGCAGCGGTGATGGGTACACCCCGCGGTAACCTCCAGCAGCAGTGAACCGCTCTCGTAAGGCGGCCGCCAGATGGTCCCGGTAAAATGCATATGAATTGCTCCTTTCGTGGAAGAAATGCCGCGAAGGCTTTCGACAGGATGATGGTAACCTATGACCAGTGACTTTTCAAGTACGCAATTTATTTGGTAATACTCCACTTTTTTGCACCGTAGAAAGAAAACAGCTTTGCCTTTTCCGGAAAACGGGTATATACTTTTCCCGAAGGGACGGTGCTGAAAATGGCTGAAAACAAATTCGATACCCCGGAGATGCTGGCGCGGTGCGTACCCATGAGCCGCCTGCAAAGCGCCTTGGGCGGCAAGTGGAAGATCATGATCCTCTGGTACATCACAGTCTACCGGGTCCAGCGGTTCGGGGAGCTCCAGCGCCGCCTGGACGGCGTTACCCAGTCCAGCCTGACCAAATCCCTGCGGGAGCTGGAGCGGGACGGTTTTCTCCACCGGGAGGTCTATCAGGAAATCCCGCCCCGGGTGGAGTACACCCTGACGGACATGGGCGAGAGCTTCGCTCCCATCCTGCACAGTATGCTGGCCTGGAGCGAAGCGCACCTGAGCCAGCAGGAAGAATGAAATCATCCCAAAGGACGGCTCAGAATTTCCGGTTTCCTTTTGTCATTTTCCACAAATCCGAAAAACTTGTAGGAATTCCCTTGACAAATGGATTAGGGTATGCTAACTTATACTCATTAGTTAGATACCACTAATAAAAGTAAGTTTCAACTACCTCAAGGAGGCGACGTTGTGATGCCGTTGACAATGGCAAGTCCGGGCGAGCAGAACGCCATCAAGAAGGTCGGCGGAAATCCGGAGACCCGGCAGTTTCTGGAGAACCTGGGTTTCATCCCCGGCGGCCTGGTTTCAGTGATCTCCAAGATCGGCGGAAATGTGATCGTGGAGGTCAAGGGAGCCCGCATAGCGGTGGACCAGGGTATGGCCGCGAAAATCATGATCTGAACACTTTGGGAAGGAGAAAACGCATATGGAGACCTTGAAGAACGCTAAAATTGGCTCTACCGTCCAGGTGGTGAAGCTCCACGGCGAGGGCGCGGTGAAGCGCCGCATTATGGATATGGGCATTACTAAGGGCGTGGATATTTACGTCCGCAAGGTGGCCCCCCTGGGCGATCCGGTGGAGTTCACGGTCCGGGGCTATGAGCTGAGCCTGCGGAAGGCGGACGCGGAAATGGTGGAGGTGCGGTAAGATCAGCGCTCCGTGCACCATTCACAGGGGCGGATATCATCCCCCCACCCGATAACCTGATATGTATCGACAGAACGGGCGGACGATATCCGCCCCTACAAAAAGCCATCAGTTAGTAATTACTAATTCATAGTCTAAACTATGATATGGAAGGAGAGAATTTCCATGAGCATCAAGATTGCACTCGCGGGCAACCCGAATACGGGCAAAACCACACTGTTCAATGCCCTGACGGGCACCAACCAATACGTCGGCAACTGGCCCGGCGTTACTGTGGAGAAGAAGGAGGGCACCCTGAAGGGCCGCAAGGACGTGACCATCACGGACCTGCCCGGCGTTTACTCCCTGTCCCCCTACACGCTGGAGGAAGTGGTGGCCCGGAACTACCTGGTGAAGGCGCGCCCCGACGCCCGCCTGAACATCATCGACGGCACTAATCTGGAGCGGAACCTGTACCTGACCACCCAGCTGATGGAACTGGGCATCCCGGTGGTAGTCGTAGTGAACATGATGGACGTGATCCGTAAAAACGGCGACAGGCTGGACACCAGGAAGCTGGCCCAGACCCTGGGCTGTGAGGTAGCGGAAATTTCCGCCATCAAGGGAGACGGCGTGATGGAAGCCGCCGAGCGTGCCGTCAACGCGGCGGGCAAAAAAGCCTCCGCGCCGCCTCACCGCTTCACCGGAAGCGTGGAACACGCCCTGGCCCACATCGAGGAGCTGACCCTACATAACCTTCCCGACGAGCAGCAGCGCTGGTACGCTATCAAGCTGTTCGAGCGTGACGAAAAAGTCCGGGAGCAGCTGAGCCTCACCCGCGAGACCGTGGACCACATTGAGAACGATATCAAATCCTGCGAGACCGAGCTGGACGACGACGCGGAGAGCATCATCACCGCCGAGCGCTATAACTGGATCGGCTCCATCATCGGCAGCTGCTTCAAGCGCAAGAACCAGGGCCAGCTGACGGTCTCCGACCGGATCGACCAAATCGTGACCAACCGTATCCTGGC
>CAMWQV010000397.1 GCA_947176425.1 uncultured Clostridia bacterium | reverse complement strand
ATCTGTAACCACTCCGGTAATATTATCTGGGCCGAAGTCAGTATAAATGTTGATTTTTCCGGCTTTTGGCATTATTGTGATCAGTTCAGGCTTTGGATTCGGAGTGTGCGACAGCACAGAGAATGTCGTGGAATAAGTATAATGGCTGCCGTTCTCGGCGTTATCACTGACTGTGGCCGTGTACGTCCCATCAGGCAAATCAAACGTGTAGCCGTCATAGTCATCAATATCCACCTCAACGATAGACTGTCCTACCTTCGTCTGGTCCAGACCTTGGGCTAGGGGATTGAAATCCTGCGTACGGCGGATAGAGAGATGGTAATTATTATATAAGCGTTCCGTTTTGACATCCACAGCATAGATCGTGGAGCCGTTCGAGGTGATTCTGTAATCTACTACGTCCGTATCGACCCCTACCTCGCGGAAGGCCTGCTTCACGCACGCAAGCTGCCTTGCATCTAGGACGCCATCCTGTACCAGCTGCTTGGCCGCGATGATAACGGCGTTGGCACACTGGTTATAAGTGCAGTCTGCCTGGAGCAGGAACAGTGAACGATACCACAACACTGCCAGATCATCACAATTTATCTTCATGGAGGGATCTCCATCTATGCCGTTCCACATCAAATAAGCGGGATGGGAAATGAGGGTGGAATAGCCATGTGCATAATCATTATCAAAATAACCCAGTTTCGATTTTGTCGTATCGGCACAGCCTGAAGACTTGGGGTTTATAATGTCTCGATTCCCAAAAAACAAAGGCATTTTCCAGGTGGGTTCTGCCCACCCCTCCAACTCTCGCTCGATCAGTTCGCCAAAAATATCGGAATACCCCTCATATATTGCCTGCGCACGACTGGCATGTGTAAAGTGGACAATGCTTTTCGTCACAGGATGGGTATATTCATGCGCCAGAAGAGCTACTTTATCCAGTTCTATATGGGAGCCTATGGCCAGACAGGAGCTGATTTCGCCATCATCCTCGAGCAGTATGCCACGCGCATTCGTACCATAGTCCCAACTGTCATTAATCAAAATCTCTGTCAGCGTGAAGCCGCCGAATCCCAGTTCGGTAAAGTAGTCCGCACAGGCAATCACTGTGTTCATGGCTTGGATCTCTGGTCGCGGAAAACGGCCCGTATCTGAGCTGACTATTGTATGACTTGACTTCAGCTTGATGGAATTGTCGCCTGTTATATCCCTGAGAGCGATCTTGTACTCATCATTAAAAAGATGATAAGAGCCGTCAGTCTGCCAGCCAGCAGTGCTGATTGTTTCGCCCTTGCCATCATCAAGGGAATATACGGTTGCAGAAGCATACCCACAGACTGCCCCCACAGACAGAATACTGCCATCCTGATAGTCTGCAATAATTTCGTAGTCCTCACCGGCCTTGTCTTCCTCAACGCTGCCAGAAAAAGAGAGCTGAAAGCTACGCGCCAAATGCGGACTGTTATCACCGCCCATATTGTAGATAAAGGGCGCACTACCGTCATCGATAAACAGATCAGAATACTTTTCTATCTTATCAGAAAAATAACTGTTGATATTCTCCTCTATGGTTGCCGTATCTGCGGCGGTACCCAAGTCCGGCGTAAAATCTATGGGCGTATAGTTGGATGTCAGCGCCGTAGCAGCCCCATCGCGGTCCGCCGAGATCACGATGCTCCGGCCATATACGAGGATATCATCGCAGTACTGATGAAAACGGTAAAAAGATGAACCGTCCACGGCATTTACGCTCTCTAATCGGAGTTCTTGTCCTGCGTCAGACAATCCCAGCACACCCCGTACCGAGTTAATCGCGTCCAATGCAGAACGTTCATCCGTAACTTTCATATCCGTAAAATCTCCGCTCATGGAGACATAGTACGCATCCGAATCATTTTCGCCAACGCCCGTATCAGTATATGCTTCGTCCGCTGGCAAGAAAAAATGCAATCCCAAACCGGCCAGGCCAATTACTGCAAAACATACCAATAGTATGCACAGTCCTTTCTTCGTTTTGTGTTTCATAGACTTTCTCCTAGATGTATTTTTTGTTGGAAACTCTGCACACCTTATAGCCAGTAGAAGACAGATATTCAGTAGGCGCGTCCTCTTCTTTCCAGTACATTCGGGCCATATTTGCGAATTCCTTACTGGAAGCATATTGGAACATAACCGGTTTTTCATTCTCCTGCCAGGTCAGAGTCAATGTATTGTGAGATTCGTCTAATCCACTATCCGACCATCAATCGCCACTAATTTCCATTGGACGGTATGTACGGTTCCGTTGGTGTCAGTGTAGGTGTAATAGGTGTTCGTCTTCTCAAGCAAACGAAGCATCTTGGCGACAGCATCCTGCTGTTCATCCGGCGTCCCACCGGCTTTCGCTGGGTAAAAATCGAAATTGATGGCTGTGGAGTCTTGGATGCTGTTGAGGTTGGATCGGTAATCCACCGAAAGGACTACTTTGCTGGCACCCAGATATTCCTGCAGAGGTATCCCATCGCCGGCATAGAACGCGAAGCTCTCCGGAATGATATCAGCTTCCTGAAGCTGGTCATCTCTGTCCAGAAGATACACGTCCTTTATGTGGAGATCAATCCTGCCGAACTCTTTTTTATTCGATGCTTCACCATTGTCATCTATCGTGATATACCGGTCGCCCATCTTATAAATGCCGTATTTGGCATACTCACTGTCCGATATCATCTTGCCCCATTCGTTGAAGACCCGCTCAGAACCATCTCCAGTATCCCGGAGCGTGACCGCTATATCCGCAAGTTCCAGTTCACCATCCAGATTGACGAAAACACCAAGGGCCTGACCGTTGTAGACTGGGCTATAGTTGCAGTGCTTTCCATCAATGCTGATTTCAACACGATAGCTTGTCGGTTCCTGATAGGCAAACATAAAATATGTCTTGCCGTCATGGTGATAGAGGGATACCGGCAGAATCACCGAGTCGGCCAAGGTAGTGGGCCAACTGTCAGCTCCTTCGTCTATAGAATTAGCGCCTGCATCATTTCCTGTGCCAAAAGTGCCGCCATCATTGGACAAACCACCGTTGTCGGATGTACCACTGTTGGCATTGCCTTCATTTCTGCCAGCGTTATTGTGACTCTCACTATTACTGTTCCCACCGCAGGAGGCCAAACTCAGCAACAAGCAGAGCGTTAACAGGACACACAAGAGTTTCTTCGACTTCTGAATCATATTGTTTCTCCTTTATTTAGTATTTTTTCAAAACGTGTACTTTTCCGCAAGATAATTTTGCTCCTAAAAAATCGCTAGAAAAGTATTGAAAACTAACTATTTATATGGTATCCTTTTCTTGGACAAAATGCAAGCCCTATTTACAGGAAAGTACACATTTCTGTAAATTTGCCCTGCTTACAACAACTTGGCTTTTTCGTAAATTTCTGCCCGATAGCGGAAGGTAGACAGCGGCATACCACACTCTTTCGCCGCTGCTGTGCCGGTAATCGCTCCGGCTTTCCACCGCTGATAGGCACTGTGATAATTTTCCGGCAACGGCCTGGGCGGTCTGCCAAACCGAACACCTTTGGCCTTTGCCGCCGCAATACCCTCTGCCTGCCGCTGTCGGATGTTGGTACGCTCATTCTCTGCCACGAAGGACAGCACTTGCAGAAC
>CAMWQV010000396.1 GCA_947176425.1 uncultured Clostridia bacterium | reverse complement strand
CCGATGACCAGAGCCGTTTCGATAGAAAAGTCTTCCGTCAGGTCGAAGCGAACCAGTTCGGTGTTGTTGGTCTCATCCACGATACGGATGTAGGCGTTGCTTACCTGTCCAAAGTTCTGCCCCCGCTTCATGGCCTCGTAAATGGTTGCAGTGAAAGCGATTTTTTCGATGTTGGGCGGAACCAGAGACAGATCGACCAGAATGGTTTCGTCGTCTCCCTCGCCAGATCCCGTGCGGTTGTCGCCGAGATGTTCGACCGCATTGGAGGAATGCTTGAGATTACCGTAGAAGATGAAGTCTGCGTCGTTGGTGACTTTTCCGCTACCGGCAAGAAGGAACGCTGCGCCGTCCAGGTCAAAGTCGAAGCCGCCGTCGTATCTGTTGGTGGCCCAGCCGAGGCCGACGTAAATCTTCTTCAAACTGGGATTGTTCTTGGTCAGATCAATCTTCTGACCCTTGGATAAGCAGATAGGCATAGTTATAAACCTCCAAAAAGATGTAGTGTGTCGGAGCGCCGTTGCGCTGCCGTGATATTAGATAGTATGCTAAAGCGTGGAATATTATCGAATTTTTCGTTCAAGTTTTTGAGAAATTTTGCCGCTCTGTTATGAACGTTTTCCTATGACAGCCTTACGGATAATATCGATAGGAATGACAAGGAAAGCCAGGATAAAGCAAATCAGCCATGCGGAAGGACTGAGAGCTTCTACGCTGAGGGCTTCCCCTCCAAATGTGATAAAGACGAACTGGAGGAGCAGGAGCGAGAGTGTTACCAAAAGGAAGTTCCTGTTCCGTCCAATACCCTCAAAGACATTCATCTTATCTGTCCGTGCATTAAACCCGTTGAAGGTAATTGCCATCATGAAAGTGGCAAAGAGCGCCGATTTCAGATAGGTAACGTCTACATTACCGAACAGATTCCGAATAAACGGAATAAAGAGAATGCCGAGGCAAATGGATGTAATGTATAATGCGCTGATGATGATTTCTGTCAGCATTTCCCTGGTGACAATGCTTTCGGAACGCGGGATCGGACGGTCTTTCATATACTCCTGCAGAGCGGGTTCGCTGCCGAATGCAATCGCTGCCAGCGTATCCATTGCCTGATTGACCACCAGAAGCTGCACGACCGTCATGACGACGTTTTCGCCGAGCATCGGCCCCAGGAAGCAGGTCAGCACCGCAGCTACGTTGACCGTAAGCTGGAAAATCAGGAATTTACGGATGCTCTTGAACATTGTCCGTCCATAGAGAATGGCTTTTTCGATGGAAGAGAAATTGTCGTCCAGAATGGTGATGTCTCCTGCTTCCTTCGCCACCTCTGTGCCGCTTCCCATCGCAAAACCTACGTCAGCCTTCTTCAAGGCTGGGCTGTCGTTTACCAAATACCCTCGGTACGCCGCTGATGTTATCTCACTCGTACCAATTTGATATCATTTTTTGAATGACAGGATATTCTGACTATATCTTCATCCCGTGTATTTTCAGGATGACCTCCCGCTTCGCCCGCGCTTGCGGACTACATAATAGTCGATGAACCTTGCCCTCATCAGGCATTGGCTGCTGATTTCTCCTTGTTGTCTGCGCCTTAGCACCCGTCTGTCCACAGCCCTGGACACGAACAGGCTTTTCTTTCAGCATAGCGCATCTCTGCATGTTTTTTCTGGGTTTCCCCAGCTTATCACGCTCCGGCATATCTCATCCGCACGTTGTAGCCTGCAGAGCATTGAGAGATTTCCAGCAATTCAAGAGGCTACGCACACCGCATTGCTGCGATATGGGGCATAATTTGTTTACCATCGCCGGTCATGCCGACAACCAGATTCAGTTCCTGCGCCAGCCGCACCAGCCGGCTCTTATCAGACGGCAGCGCACGGGAAACCACGCGCAGGCGCGGGATCAAACCTTTCAGTTCCGTATCGCTCTTTTCTGCCATTTCAGCGGAGGTCAGAGCCACATCATCCGGACTGGAGAGCAGTCCCGCTTCCTTCGCAATAGCACACGCCGTCTCCTTCCGGTCGCCGGTGACCATGACTACCTGGATGCCTGCGTTCTGAACTTCTTTGATAGCGGTGACAGCCTCTTTCCGGACATTATCACGGATGCTGAGAATGCAGATGAGAGTCAGTTCCCCATCCTCTCCCTCGCCGTCCGCTTTTGCCGCAGCCAGAAGGCGCATAGACCGTCCTGCCTGTTCGTCGATATAATCGGTAAGGACTTTTTTATCGGAGAGCTTCTGCCGCTGCCCGTTTTCGTCCATATACCAGCCGCACTCTTCGATAATCCGCTCAGGCGCACCCTTGATGTATGTAATGCATTTTCCATCTTGCTCCAAGGTGACGCTGGAACGTTTTTTGTTGGAATCAAACGCATTGAAGCTCTTGACATTTTTCTTTGACACCGAGCCAGCTGCGCCGGAGGAAATCAAAAATGTCATCAGCGCACGGTCTGTACTGTTGCCGCCGATCACATCGCTGCCGTTTGCGGAGGCACTGTTGTTGATGCCGATACCCGCAATGACATCGCCGGACAGACTGGCGGGCATTTGATTGAGCTTCTGAAAAACCTTCCCGTCACCGGACGCAATTTCCACGACGGAGAGCTTGCCTTCTGTAATCGTACCCGTCTTGTCGCTGAAAAGAATGCTGAGGCTTCCGGCGGTTTCCAGGCCGTTGATTTTGCGGACAAGAACATTGTCTTTCGCCATCTTCAGGCTTTGGAAGGAAAGAAGGATGGATGTCAGCATGGGCAGTCCTTCCGGCACTGCGCAAACGATGATCGTTACAGCGACAGTGATCGCATCCAGAATCAGACGAATCCATTCGTAGATTCCATGCGGGAGGCTTCCTGTCAAGAGGGTCTTTGCCAGAATACCTGCGATAATCGCTGCGGCGCCGACATAGCCGAAAGTGGAAATTTGTTTTGCCAGCTTCCCAAGTTTTACCTGCAGGGGCGTCTCGCGGGCATCCTCCTGCACTTCCAAAGCAAGCTGTCCAAAAAGGGTTCTGTCGCCGACAACCTTGACCTCCATATACGCCTCGCCGCCGCAGACCACGGTTCCGCGATAGGCGTAACATGGATTCAGTAGGTCTTTGGCGTTATAAGCCTCGCCGTCTGAAACGGGACGCTTCTCCGCTTCCTCCGTTTCTCCATTGAGCGCAGCCTGATCGACTTTGACAGAGCCATCCACAATCACACCGTCGGCGGGAAGTTTGTCGCCTGCCTGGAGAAATACAATGTCTCCGACGACAACTTCACTGACATGGATTTCAGAAAGCTTACCGCTGCGGATTACTTTAGCCATTTCTTTGGCTTCTTCCTCTGCCTTCAATGCGGAGGCTTTGCCCTCCTGCTTGTTCTCACTGATGGATGCCACCCCGTTCGCCACGAGGATCGCAATCAGAATACCGACCGGTTCAAACCATTCTGCTTCTCCCAAGAAAAACAGAACAACCTGAACGGCAAGCGCCACCAGAAGAATCAGCAGCATGGGGTCTTTGAACCCCTCCAGAATCTTTTTCCATAAAGGGTCCGGAGGAATCTGCGTTAAGACATTAGAGCCGTATATTCTGCGGTTCTCCTCTGCCTGTTTGAGGCATCGGTAGTTTGTGTGGGTGAGTCACCTGCCAGGGAGAGCAGGGCA
>CAMWQV010000395.1 GCA_947176425.1 uncultured Clostridia bacterium | reverse complement strand
TCTGGTGGCCTCCGGATACCTCAAAATTGAGGAGCGTCTGCACCCATACATCAACTATGAGAGTGTGGGCGCAGAATACTACTCCAATTTTGGCGGAGCCTACAGTGCTTATGGCTATGTCCGGCGCAGAGATCAGGAACCGGCACTTGACAGAGAAGAAAAGCCAATTTTCCAAGTGAGATTACAGGCACCTGATGGAACACAGCAGTACGATTTGGACCTTCCCGCTACAGACGCCTGGATGGATACAGCAAGGCAGAATCTCAGGCTTAATGATATTTATGCGGCTGAAATCACCGGCATAAACTGCACGGTCCCGCAGCTGGCAGAGATGCTGCCGGTAGAGAACGCGACTTTGAAGGAAGCCGACAGGCTGGCCGAGTGCATTGAGGAAATGCAGAAAACAGAGAAAACAGATGGTGAACTGGCGAAGTATCTGGCCGCGCTGACGGTGGAGAATCCGGAAACCTTTTCCGAAGCGTTAACCATAGCCGTAGACCTTGAGGACTATGAACTGGTCCCGGACGACGCAGCGGAGTATGGAGAGCAGGTCCTGCGGCACATCGGTGCGGATGATGAACTGATCGCAGCGATTGACGGTTTCATGGATTTTACAGGATTGGGGGAATTTATGATGGAAGAGGATGGTGTTCGCCAGACCGATTACGGATTGATCCGCCGTCTGAGCGAACCCTTTCCGGAACAGCAGATCGGGCAGGAAATGTTCTAAAAGTTTTAGTAGACTTCCGGCGCAAAATGTGGTATGTATGTTGGCTGACCAAAAAGAAAGGAGCGTGAAAGCATTGCGCTGCAATATTTACAAGGACCAGATGGAAAGCGCGGAGGTATTTGGGAAACCGGTGCTGTATACCAGCCTGCTAATCGAGCGGGAGTCCATACCGGAGCATTGGTACTGCTATGATTTGGCGGCGTCAGACAGGAATCCGGTCAAGCCTGCTGCTTTGGAGGACAACGCGGTATGGAATCGGGTTGGTACCGTCCTCTCCCCCGTCCCGCTGAAGCGGGAAACCACCCAGTCCCGTCCCATCAAAAACAGTTTCTGCCTGCATGAGGAACCGTTGAGTCTGGCAGAGTTCTGCAAGGAAAACAATCTGGACTGCCCCCAGGACCCCCGGAAATATGTACTGCGCCCCGCTTCTCCCAGTAAAGAAGCGGGGCAGTTCTATTCCCAGATGGACATGGAGAAGGATGCGGAAGCCGGTACGATAGGCCATCTGCGGATCGATTTCGGACGCGGCAAAGCATTCCACAGTACATGGTGGCCCCACAACGATGACAAATGGAACACCCCGGAGTTCAAGGCGGCGTTTCAGGAGTTTGTGGATGAACTGCGCGTTCGAGGTCCGCTGAAAAATGAAGCCGCCATGTGCCGGTGGTGCTACCGGTATCCGGAGGGTGAGATCGAACAAGATCGAGTCGGGTTTGTAGCGGAAACAGCGGATTACCGGTTCTGCCTGCGCTGCAGCACAAGGAGCGGTGATTACAGCTACATCTACTGCTATGATTTGAATCAGCAGCGGTTGGCAATGGAGCCAATCGATCCGGTGCAGCAAGAGCCTGACGGACCTGAACAGAGTATGACGATGGGAGGAATGGCTTGATGCGGAAAGCAATTCAGGCACCAATCCCCAGAGAAGACTTCCAAAAGCATCTGATGGACCGCTGCAGCACGTTAAATGTTCGCCGGAACGATGGTGCGGTTCTATCCATCGAAAGCTATCAGGCATTCCCCCAAATCAAAGTCCTGTTTGTAGCAGAGCCTGAAAAATTTCATGACACGGTAGAGATATGTGGGATGCATGATGAAAAGACGGGAGAATTCCGCTTCCTGAATGATCGGCTGGCTGGGCTCGTAGAGGGCATACAGGAACCGGAGCGGTGTGACAGCAATGCGCAGAGTTCAGAAGAAATCTATGAGGGAATCTGCCGCTATGCAAAGGAGGCTGTGGAACAGAAGGGCTATCAATTTGACAGCAAACTGCGCCAGATGTTCGTTGAACAGAAAGAGAGTATTCAGGCCGGACTCTCCGCTATACCAGCCTATGCTGCACAGCTCTCGGTAAGAGGTGAGACGGATGCTGTGCAGGAGATACGGGAATACGCCTTAAAAATGCTGGACTACTGGAAAAGTCCGGTCTATGGGATATATGAGAGAGGATACGAGAAGGTTCGGCAGCAATACGAACAAAAAATTGACGGGATGGTGTTAAAGGCCGCAGAGTCCGGGCGACCGCCCCAATTTGATGCAGACGGAGCGGCGCAGATCCTGAACTGTCTTGCGGTTCATGCAGCAGAAGCGGCTGTGTCTGATGGGAATGCGGATGAGGTACGGCCCTGCTGCCGCATAGCGGAACGGATTCTGGATGAATATCCTGAGATACGGAATGTCTTTCAGGGGAATTTCCAAAATGATCCGGCGATAGCCGAAGCCATCGAAGCAAGCCGCCAGGAACCAGACGGCCCCGAACAGGGAATGATGATGGGAGGTCCAGGTTTTGGATAAGAAAAACGAACCAATCTGCGAGTATGAAACAGATATACACAAATGCATTGCTGGCCTGACCGAATATGCAGGCGGTCTGGCAGCAAACAGGCAGGAAGACAGGCTCCACTGGCTGTATGGGTACATTGAAGATATGGCCGAATTCTGGGGGATAGAAAATATTGACCGGTATCTTACCGCATTTGAACAGACCGTATCAGCGGCCCGCAATACCGGACAGGCGGCGGAACTGAGCGAACAGACCAGGGCGGATATCCTGACCGGACTGGAGCAATACGCTGACGAGATGCTGGCCAGCTGCGAGGAGCAGGATCTGTGTTACACAGGCTGCGTCAGGTTTATGCAGGAGCTGAAGGAGGAGTGGCAGTACTATCCAGAGCAGAAGACAGAAAAGCCGGACTGCGCTCTGATCGGAGAAGACGGCAATATCTTTAATCTGAGCAGTATCGCCGCCCGCACGCTGCGGGAAAACGGACTCCAGGAACAGGCGGAGGAGCTTCAGAGACGAATATTTGACGGTGGATGCGGCGATTACTCCGCTGCGCTGCGGGTAATCAGTGAGTATGTAAACATCACGGAGAAGCCGGAGCAGGGCATGATAATGGGAGGAATGTAGGATGAGCGAAATACCGAAAGGCTGGCAGGACTTCCTGCGGGAGCAGTTTCCGGAAGGAAGCCGGATCAAGGTCAGAGAGATGAAAAACGACCCGAATCCGGTGGAACCTGGCACGCAGGGGACGCTGGAGCATATCGACGATACCGGCACCTTTCATGTGAAATTTGACAATGGGCGGGAACTTGGGTTATTGTTAGGGACAGACAGCTTCACCGTTCAGCAGCCGCCTGTACAAACCTTAAAACTCTATATGCCCATAGTGGTAGACTGCTTCGAGGCAGACGAATGGGGCGGCTGGGAAGAAGACCCGATCCGGCTGGATTCTCATGAATCGGCAGAGTACGGGCCGCAGATTTTCGCCGCACTGCGGCAGGAGCGGATGCCAGAGGAAGCGGAGCGCGGTCTGATGATCTATTACCATGAGGATGCCGCCGTAAACCGCAAGGTGCAGTCCTGTGTGTTTACCGCCGAGGTGCAGCATGGTCAGATGTGGGGTGTAGCAAAATGCAAAGTA
>CAMWQV010000394.1 GCA_947176425.1 uncultured Clostridia bacterium | reverse complement strand
GACGTACAGACGCCGGGCGGGCAGGTGGCCTACAGCGGAGATTTCGCCATCGCAGGCGTGCCGGGGACCGCCTCCCCCGTCAAGCTGAAATTTGTGGAGCCTGCCGGAACTTTAGGGCACGGCCTGCTCCCCACTGGGAACGCGGCGGACACCTTGGAAGTCCCCGGCTTTGGTCCTGTGGAGGTCTCCATTGTGGACGCCGCCAATCCGTTAGTTTTCGTCAGAGCGGCGGACTTGGGCCTGCGGGGAGACGAGCTTCCTTCCGAGCTGGACAGCAATCCTGAAAAATTGGATCTTTTGGAGAAGGTCCGCGGCCTGGCGGCTGTCAAGCTGGGCCTTATTGAGGACTATACCCGTTCCGCCTGGGATACCCCCGGCATTCCCAAAATGACCTTTGTTTCTCCCGCCGGGGCATATGCCGCCGCCGACGGCAAAGAAATCAGCAAGGAAAGCATTGACCTGCTCTCCCGCATGATGTCTATGCAGAAAACACATCCCAGCTATGCTATGACCGGCGCCATGTGTACCGCCGCCGCCGCTGTAGTTCCCGGCAGCATCGTCCAGCAGGTACTGGCCGCCGGTACGGATACGCAGTTTATCCGCATCGGGCACCCGGCAGGCATCCTGGAATGCGGCGTTGACTATCGTGAAAACGGCGCGGTCCCTGTGATTGACGATACATTTGGATTCCGCACCGCCAACCTGCTTCTGGAAGGAACTGTGCAGATCAGACTGGACAATGAATAAAGAGGAGAATTTGTCATGACAGAATATATGCCTGTTATTTCGCTGGTCGTACTGGCCATTGTGGTGGCTGTCGGCTTCATCAAGAAAGTCAACCTGGGCTTTTTTTCTCTGGGTGTGGCGTTCATTCTGGCTATCGCAGGCGGACTGAAAGCCTCCGACGTGACCAAGGGTTTTTCCAGCTCCATGTTCGTCACGCTGGTGGGCGTTACTTTCCTGTTCGGCATGGCCTCTCAAAACGGCACGCTGGACCTGTTCTCCAAAAAGATCGTGGCCCTGGTAGGCAAACGCACCGTCCTGATCCCCGTCCTCATGTTCGCACTCTCCGCCTTTATCTCCGCCATCGGTCCCGGCCATATCGCGGCAGGCATCCTGATGACCACTTTCGCTATGTATCTGGCCTTTGAGATGAAGATCAATCCCATGGTTACGGCCCTGTTCGCCAAGCTGGGAGCCAATGCCGGGTGCGCCTCGCCTCTGTCTCTGACGGGCCTGCTGGCTAAAGAACTCTCCGAACCCTTGGGCTACAGCGGTTTTGAGGCCCATCTGTTTCTGTCTACCCTGCTGTCCGGCTTTGTTTTTACCCTGGTAATCTATATCGGCTCCAAGAGCTACAAAGTCAAAGCCGACAACCCCCTGAAATGGTCCGACATCCCCAAATTCAACCGTGACCAGAAACTCACAATGGCTGCCATTGCGGTCATGGTCATCTGCTGCATCGGCTTCAAGTTTGATACCGGCCTGTTCGCCTTCATTATGGCATCCGTCCTGATCCTCCTGGGCGCGGCGGACGAAAAAGCCGCCATCAAGGGTATCCCCTGGGGTACGCTGGTGTTTATCTGCGGCGTAGGTGCGCTGGTCAGCGTGATTGACAAGCTGGGCGGCATCAATCTGGTTTCCGATTTCCTCAACGGCTTTATCGGACCCAAGACTGCCGTTCCCATTATGGCAGCTACCTCCGGTATTCTCTCCTGGGTCAGTTCCACCACCGGCGTGGTCATGCCCGCCCTGTTCCCCATTGCCCATGAAGTCGCCGTGGCCAACAGCCTGAGCTATGTGGAACTCATCGCCGCCATTACCGCTACCTCCTTTGCTGCGGCCATCAGTCCCCTGTCCACCGGAGGCGCTATCATCATGTCCTCCTACTCCGCGTCCAAAGAAACTACCAACGAGGAAATGAACAATATGTTCAAGACCCTGTTCCTGCTCTCTGTCGCCAATGTAGCCATCAATGTACTTATGTCTGCGCTGGGCGTCTTCAGCCTGGGCGGATTGTTCAGCTGAGCGGCTGCTGCATATCACTACTCACTACAATATTTTTTGGAGGTAAACTATGCTGAAGCTCTTTGATTCCGGCGTTTATTATCTGAACGGCGAGCTGTTCACCGACGCACGGCAGGTTCAGGAAAAGACCGGTTCCCTGCCTGCCCCCGAGGAAGCCTGTAAAAATACGATGGCCTATGCCATTCTGCAAGCCCACAACCTGGGAGAGGACATGGACCAGCTCAAACTGAAATTTGATTCCATGACCTCCCATGATATCACCTATGTGGGCATTATCCAGACCGCCCGTGCTTCCGGTATGACCGAATTTCCTATGCCCTATGTGCTGACCAACTGCCACAACGCTCTGTGCGCCGTAGGCGGCACCATCAATGAGGACGACCACAAGTTTGCCCTCTCCGCTGCGAAAAAGTACGGCGGCATCTACGTTCCCACCAACATGGCAGTGATCCACAGCTATAACCGGGAAGTGATGGCCGGCTGCGGGAAAATGATCCTTGGTTCCGATTCCCACACCCGCTACGGCGCGCTTGGTACGATGGCTGTGGGCGAGGGCGGCGGCGAGCTGGCCAAGCAGCTGCTGGGCCGTACCTATGACTTCGCACGTCCCGGCGTGGTGGCCGTTTATCTTACCGGAGAACCAAAACCAGGCATTGGTCCCCACGATGTTGCGCTGGCAATCTGCGGCGCGGTCTACGCCAACGGATATGTGAAGAACAAGGTTATGGAGTTTGTCGGCCCCGGCATTTGTAAGCTGCCAGTGGAATTCCGGAACGCTATTGATGTTATGACCACGGAGACAACCTGCTGGTCCTCCATCTGGGAGACTGATGAGAAGACCGAGGAATATTTCGCCGTTCATGGACGCCCTGAGGCATACCGGAAGCTCCAGCCCAGCGGCGCGGCCTATTATGACGGGTGTATCTATGTTGACCTGTCCACGGTGGAATCCACCATTGCTATGCCCATGCACCCCAGTTACACCTATACCATCCACGAACTGCAAGCCAACGCCGGGGACATCCTGCGGGAAATTGAGAAGAACGCCAATGATCAGATTGCCAAAACCGCCCGCATGGACCTCATGAGCAAGCTTCACAGCGACGGCAGCGTCTATGTGGATCAGGGGCTGGTGGCTGGCTGCTCCGGCGGAACCTTCGATAATCTGACCGCCTGCGCGGACATTCTCCGGGGCCGCAGCGTGGGCAACGGCGCGTTCACCATGAGCGTATACCCCGGCTCCATGCCCGCTTACCTGGAGTTGGTTAAGAACGGCTGCATTGCTGATCTGGCTGCCGCCGGTGTGATCATACGTGAGTGCTTCTGCGGACCGTGCTTCGGCGCAGGGGACTGTCCCGCCAGCGGTGAATTTTCCGTCCGGCACACCACCCGCAACTTCCCCAACCGGGAGGGCTCCAAGCCTGGGGAGGGTCAGATGAGCGCGGTAGCTCTGATGGATGCACGGTCTATCGCCGCCACCGCCGTTAATGGCGGACGCCTCACCGCCGCTACGGACCTGATGGACGTGGAGTATCGTGCGCATCAGTATTTCTTTGACGGCGCGGTCTATGACAAGCGCGTCTATAACGGCTGGGGCAGGCCGGAACCGGACACTGCGCTGCGCTTT
>CAMWQV010000393.1 GCA_947176425.1 uncultured Clostridia bacterium | reverse complement strand
GCAACGGCAGAGGACCGCGGAGAGAAAAGAGGGTTGCAGAGGGGTAAGGAAATTGGGAAAAACCTTGGGAAAGCAGAACGAGAAGCGGAGATCGCAAAAAATCTGATGGAACTGGGAATCCCACTTGAACAGATCGCGAAAGCAACAGGTTTGACCCGTCCTGAAATAGAAGGACTATGTGCAGGTCAATGAGCATTAGACGAATCTCAATATACAGTTTTGATAGGCAGCTCCCCAAATTGCAGGGGGAGCTGCTGCTTTCTGTACATTTAGGAGTCTCCGGTATTTTTGAGCAATTTGTAAGCGATCTGGTTATTTTTCGCGTAATTTTCCGCATAAGACCCTGCCGGAGCGCAGATAACCGCCGCGGGACTTTTGTAACAGATATCACGACCGATCATACACAGGCTTTTGGGCAGTACAATGGTTTTCAGTCCACGGCATATTGCAAACGCATACGCGCCAATCTCCTGTACGCTTTCCAGCACAACGATATGGCGCAGTCCTGAACGAGAAAACGCATTGCCGCCGATTTTCCTGACGCTTTTAGGAATTGTGATTTCTTGCAGACTGTCACAGCCAGAAAACGTATACGGTCCAATCTCCGTCAGCCCTTCCGGGAGCGTGACGCTGGTAATGATGGCAGTATGACTGCGATTTCCGTCATAAAAGGTCTTTTCGACAGCGGTCACCGGTGTTTGACCGATATGATCCGGAACGGTCACAACGCTGTCAGACCCCTTGTAAGAGGTAATGCACAGCGTACCGTCCTCCCGTTTTTTCCAGCTCCAAATTTTTTTCAGTTCGCTGACTGGCAGCGTACCGTGTTTTTCCATATACACGGCAATCCGTTCGGATTTTGCAAATTCTTTTTCCAATTCCGCAGCAGGATCAATCGGCCCGCCGTTTTTGTGCTGGTAGTCAAGGAGCGCGGCTTTCACGGGGACATTGGTTCCGGCGAGGTCAAGAAGCGCATGCACATCCTGCGGGGAGAGCATGGTATTAACAATCAGGAATTGCAGCAAAGCGTCGGACTGCACGGCAAGGGAATAGAGACTTTTTCTCTGTTTCCGGATATAATCGGAATAGACCGCCGCATGAGGGAGGCTTTCGCCATTCAAAGCGCGCTGCACAAAGGAAACGACGGCAGCGTTTTTAACGGAACCTTTCGGCAGTTTCGCGGGAGAAAGACAGGGGGTGTCCACGAAGTCCAGCGCATAGCATCCGGCGAACATCCCCGGTTTCAGGGACGGTTTGCCGAGAACAGTTAAACGTTTCAGACCTTCGCAGCCCAGGAAACAGTCGGAACCAACAGCGGTCAAAGAAGCAGGGAGCGTGATTTCTTCGAGACCGGTACACTCGGCAAAAACATTGGGGCCGATTTTGGACAATCCCTCCGGCAGACGGACCGTTTCCAGACCGCTGGCACGGAACACGCTGCCGTCAAGTTCCCGCAGGCCGGTGGAAAACACGATCTCTTTCAGCTCCGCACACCCCCGGAACGCCGCGGTACAAATGCGTTCCAGGCTGGCTGGGAAGACGATTTTTTGCAGGCTTGTCTCGTTTTTGAAGGCACGGTCTCCAATCGCGGTCACGCCCTCCGGGATGATAATTTCCGGGCCGGGGTCCGAATATCCGGTCAAGATTCCCCGGCGGTTGATGGTAAATGTGGTTGACATAATAGTTTCCTCTCTTCTTTTTTGAGTTGCCGTTCCAATCTGGCAAGCTCGTCCACCGGCTTGAGATTTTTGTGCTGATACTCCAGCAGCATGGCGGTACACTCGGTACGGCGATTTTGCGTGGAAGTTTCCAGCACGGCGCTGAAATCGGACTGCGGCAGTATTTTTTCTTCCAGCATCAGCCGCAGAAGTACAGGGTGCTGTAAGGCGGTCCCATATAGCCGTTTGCGCTGGCGGCGGATGTATTTCATATACTCTGTCCGGATATTTTCCGGAATCTCCATTTTCTCCTGTACCGCCTGTGCGAAGCCAGCCGCGGCGGCGGCTTTCTGACTTGGCTCAAAATTCCCAATAGGCGTTTTCGGCGTAATAATGGCTGTGCTGTCGGGAAAAAACACACTGTTTCCAATTTGAACATTTTCTCCGAGAAGCCGCACTTCTTTCAGCCCGGAACAGCCGGCAAAGGTCGCCTCAAGACTGACAACTCCGGCGGGAACGGTCATAGACGCCAGCGCCGTACAGTGTTCAAACACGGCGGCTCCCAGCGCGGTCAGACTTTCTGGCAGGCGGATATCTGTCAGCGCAGTACAGTACGAAAAAGCATAAGAGCCGATTTCCGTCAAGCCTTCGGGCAGTTCCACACGCCGCAGAGCGGGACAACTGTTAAAAGCATGACTCTCTATAACCGTAACACCGGCAGGCAGGACGACCGTTTTCAGCTTTTTCATGCGTGTGAACAGGTGGTCTGCCAGCACTTTCACGCCCTCCGGAACCGTATAGTTTCCCGTTTTTTCGTTGAAAAACAGCAGCATCGTCCCGGTGTTCTGCGCGAACAGACCGCCGTCAAGGATTCGGAAAACCGGATGGCCTTCCGGGACAATCACTTCTTTCAAACGCCGGCAGTCCCGAAAAGCTGATGTGCTGATATCATTCAGACTGTAAGGCAGTTCCAGACGTTCCAGAGCGGTACAGCCGTAAAATGCGCCCTGATTGATACGTTCCAATCCCTCAGAAAGCGTTATATTCCGCAGCGCGCCGCAGGAGTGAAAAACACGGTTTTCCAGACACTTCAGCTTTACAGGCGTTCTGACGGCTTGCAGATGAAAACAGTCCTGAAACGCCATCTTCCCGATTTTCTCGACAGTATTCGGGAAATCAATGCGTCTCAGACCGCTGCATCGGAACGCGGCAGCGCCGATATCGTTCAGGTTTTCCGGCAGTTCCAGTTCGGTCAGGCTTGTACAGTTGTAAAAAGTCCAGTCCGGCAAGGCCGTCAGCCCGGACGGGAGTTTTACGTCCGCTAAGGCGGCGCAGCTGTCAAAACAGTCTGCTCCCATTGTTTGGAGACTGTCCGGCAGTTCCGCCCGTGTCAGGCATTGGCAGGCGGCGAAGACGTGTGCGCCCAGCTCGGTCAGGCCGTCCGGCAGAACGACAGCCGTCAGACGGGTTTCCCGGAACGCGCTGTCCTCAATGATGCGCGGGCCGGTGGAGAACACAACTTCTTTCAGATTCGCACAGCCGCGAAACGCCTCTGTGCGGATACGCTGCAAACTGGAGGGGAAGACGATTTTTTGCAGGCTTGTCTCTTTTTTGAAGACACGTTCCGCAATCGCGGTCACGCCCTCCGGGATAATGAGTTCCGGGCCGGGGGCCGAACAGCCGGTCAAAACGCCGTTTTGGTTGATTTTGAAAATATTGTCTGCCATTATGTTCCTCCTTCAATGGGCTCAAATTGGATGTTATGTTCTTTGGCGTAACGTTCCGCTTCTGTACCGGGTTTAGCGGCAATCACGACGTTAGGACAGTCGCGGAAGGCATAGCCGCTAATTTCCGTAATACGGTCAGACAGTTTCACTTTTTCCAGCTGTCCGCATTTAGAAAAGGCCCCATGACCGATTTTTGTCACACCGCCGGGAATCGAAACGCTCTTCAGATTTCCGCAGTCAGCGAAAACGCCTTCCGAAATTTTTGTGATGCCGCA
>CAMWQV010000392.1 GCA_947176425.1 uncultured Clostridia bacterium | reverse complement strand
GAGGTTCGTGTATTTGGCTGATGTGAACTATGTTGAGGGGGATGTGGGTACTGAAATTGATGCAGTAAGAATAATTGAGACCAACTCGCGTTTTGTGGATTTGGCCGATATAGACTATGTTGAGGGTGATGTGGGTACTGAAGCTCATGGTGTGAAAATTATCGAACCCCAGGAGCATTGAGTATATCGAACCCGTCAAAATAAGGCAGAGTGTACTGGAAGGACTAACGCCCCGTTTTTGAGCCAACACTCCCCAAGCGGGGGCGGCACTTACGCTGTGCCGCCCCTGTTCTCCTTTATAATTTCCTAATTTTGTATGCGAAATTGTGTCCTTAATTGGTATTCCCGACAAAGGCACCCCTCCCGCAGAATACCCCTACACCACCATTGTCCCCGGCTTTGACCTGGACGAACCTGATGAACCTGACACGCCATAAACGCGCTCAAAATGAATCATTCGAGTGGGAGGCCACCTATCTAGGCGAATATGTCCACCAGCAGGACCCCAGTTGGAACTGGGGCAAGCCCTTTGACACCAGCATTTTGGACGGCTATCAGCAGGGATTGGATATACAGGCATAATGGATAGGCCAGCGAACAGACTTCTTTATATGGATTTTTCTGGAGGAGATAAGTCGTATGAAAAAATTGATAGTATTAGCTTTTTCCGTTGTCTGTGTGTTGTGTCTGGCTGGTTGTTCTGTCAAGGAAGCCACGGTATGGGATTGGGCACAGGGACTTAAACAAGAGGATATTGTTAGTGCATCTCCTTGGGGTGAGGGTAACAATTTTGATGCTCTTTCGCAAGAGGAAACAACTGAATTGGTCATTCTGATAAATAACCTCACCAAAAACTGTTTTACTAAGAACAGCGATTTGGAAGGTGGAACACCTACTTTTGGTATTCAAATTGATACTGCAACAAAAACTTTTTATATCAATGAATCTATTGCTCCAAGCGGTGCATTAGAAATAGAGTATGATAAAACAATGTGGTGGATAGATAATACAGAACTGCTTGATTTTATCCGTAAGGTAACTGGAGATAATACTGGCTTGGATGATGAAGATATTTCAGGTAGAGCCGAGACATCTTCCGGCGAGCAGTCAAACGATCCCTCTTTGCAAGACATTTCGGTTTCTGTGTCGGAAGCTGGCGGCGGCGATACCTTTGAATTGCTGGGAAAGAACGCAGAGACTATTTCGCAAATCCTCAGTGCCGACAGTTGGGTGCCCGATGCGACAAACTGTGCCAGTGATTATATTGTGACCTATAATGGACGGACGATCTACTACCATTCCGAGTGCGGCACATTTAATGAGCGGCTGGAGCAGTCTAATCAGAGCCTGCGCTTATCTGAAACAGATCGGGAAACTGTAAACACAATTATTCAGGGAGCTATCCCCCGTGATCTTAACTTAGATGCTCCATATGTGAACACAGAAACAAGCAAGGTAAATACGCCAGCCATAAGTACGCTTGAAACGAGAGCATTCCCGGTCAATGGAAAGCCTGTAGTCGGAGGGTATCGCCTTGTACTTTGTGCAGCCCCTGTTTTTCTTGCCATTGTTCCAGTTTTTATGGTTGCAGGGGCAGGAATTGGTTTTGGACTGGCGGAAAGGGCAGCAAAACTTCTGGCGCAGACCTTGGTTGCCATCGGATGTCTTTCCATCCTTGTGCATAGCCAAGCCCGCATCGCAGATCGGATTGCCGGCAGGTAGTTTCTCTGGATCTTTTGTATTGCGCTTGTTCAGTGGAATCACGGCATCACCCTGGTAGACATCCTTTACCAGATCATAGACCGCTTTCACATCGTATCCCTTGTCCCCCAGGAATGTACACTCCAGAAGGGAAATGGTCTTGCTGGCAGCGGCGAGTATTTTCTGAACAACGGAAGAATCTGCCACATTGGCAGGGGTGGTCAGTTCATAAATGGGCAGGCCGGAAATACAGTCCACCAGCACATGATTTTTGTAGCCCCAGTAAAACTCATAACGCCGCTCATTATGCTGGTTGGATGTGGAATGAACGCCCAGCGCACAGTCCGGGTCGGCCTTGGGATGGTTTTCTGGTTTGAATTTATCTTTGGCAAAGGATTTTGGATTGTTCTTTTTTGTGTTTGCGGCAACAGGGGTTGAGTCCAGGCCGATAAAGGATGCGTCTACAATGCCCAGCTCGTAGAGTTTCTTCACCTGCCGCGCCATGATGTGTTTCAATTCTCCATTGTCCAGCTTTTTGAGGAAACGGTCATAAGTCCAGTAAGATGGCAGAGGTTTCATAATGTTGAAACCGCAGTAGTGCGCGATGAGGCGATTGTTGTCCAGATAATCCGCCAGATCCGTAATCTGCGAAAACCCTTCGCATTTCATGACGATAAACGCACAGACCATTGCTTCCTTCGGGAAGCCTCGCCGCCCGGTTGCCGCCCTAGGCAGCGTGAAGTCCAATTCAGTGAACAGTTTGTCGTAGAATGCAGCGGCACTTTGGGATGTGAACAGCGTTACATCCTGAATAATTTCCTGTCGGTAGATTGCGGCCAGCCCCTTTCTGGTTGAGTTTTCTCCCAAGTCAATTTTACCAAAAAGAGGTTCCGCTTTCTACAATGTTTGAGTGATTTCCGGTTTTAGCCATGGCCGCTATCCCTTACTATTACTGGGTTTTTAGCATTTTGCCCATGGCTATAAAACATTTTAAGGAGGTGGCGTATATGTTGAATGGATTGTTTAATCGACCAAAACAAAATCCAGAGCCAGAGCAGGCGGAGTACATACAATACGCTCAAGAGGTTGAAGGCACATTACGCATCCTCGAAGCGCAGCTCCACGAAAGTGACGATTCCGATGAAATCATCCACAATGTAATGAAAACGGCCTGCGAGTTTTATCAAGGGGATTGGGTGGGCTTTCTGGAGCTTGACCTTGAATTGAATTTGTGGATACCCTATGTGTGGTACAATCCCCATGACGACGACCACACAGCAGAGCTTTTGGCCGAAGTGGAGTCTTTTGACTTTTTCAGCAGATGGGAAGCCGTCATGCAGAGCAATACCGCTTTGTCGATTCCATCCACAAAGGACCTCAAAGACGCGCCCCCGGAAGAAGCGGAAATGTACCAACGGCTCAAAATCAAAAAATTGATAGCTGTTCCCATAAAGCCGCGTCCTACCGGATTTTTGGTAGTGCGCAATCCGCAGCGGTACATAAACCGAAGCAGTATGCTCCAAATGCTGGCGTTTGTTCTGCTTGCGTCACTTAATGAGCAAAAGCTGATGCAGAGTATGAAATTGGCTATATCCCCGGAAAACATCAAGCGGGATACAGACGTAATCATCAACCTGTTTGGAAATCTGGAAATCTATACCGCCAACGGCGTCCTGCGGGAGTCCGATTTGAAATCCCCCAAGATTTGCCGCCTGCTGGCCTACATTGTCCTGAACCGGAAGTCCTCCGTTCCGGCCCGTGAGATTGTAGAGGCGGTCTGGCCGGAGGAAGCGGTGGAATCAGACAACCCAGGGAAAAATCTGCGGGCCTTGATTTTCCGTTTGCGGCAGTCTTTCAGCCTTATTTCCGGCTACTCATTGATCGAGACAACGCCAAACGGCTACGGGTTCAATCCAGAACTCAATATCCCAACTGACCTTGAAATGTTCGAGAAATATTGG
>CAMWQV010000391.1 GCA_947176425.1 uncultured Clostridia bacterium | reverse complement strand
GTACCATAGTCCATAACGTACTCTTCCAGAGGGGGAGACTCATAGGAGGTATTATCTATAGCGGTAACAACTCGGTCGGAGCTGGCGCGGTACCGGAACTCCCACAGCTTATTTCTTGCCGCGTTCACCGCAAGCACAATCGCAATGACCCAGAGGGCGATTCTGGCAAAACTTCTTCTGCCAGGGGAGACTTTAGGGACTTTGGAGAACCGGGAGCCGTCCGTCTCCGGCAGGTCCGGATACACGGGGGGCTGTACAGGCGGCGGGGCGTCCGCGAAAATCTGCTGTACAATCGTGTCAACCGGTTCCATACTGGCGACGGCCTCTTCTTCGGACATTCCCTCTTCGATACGGTCGGCGAGCATTTCGGCGTAATAAGTCAGGTGCTGGTCCGCCTGTTCCTGGGGGAGGGAGGCGATCCGGCTGTAGAGGTCATTGAGAAACTGCACGCGAGTCATTGTCTGCACACTCCTTTATAAAATCATAGACCCGTTGGATTTCCGGCCAGCTGTTGAGAAACTGGTCAATCAGACGGATACCGTCCGGGGTAATGCGGTAAAATTTCCGCAGGCGTCCGCAGTGTTCGACGGAGTAGACGGAAAGGCAGCCGACAGCTTCCAGCCGCCGGAGAATCGGATAGAGGGTTGATTCCGAGATGCCGATGCAGCCATTCAGGTCTTTGATGATCTGATAGCCGTAAGAATCCTGCTGGCGCAGGGCAGAGAGAACGCAGACATCAAGCAGCCCGCGTTTTAATTGCGGATCAATCACATAAATACCCCCTTTCGCACAATACTATACAACGCATTGTACTATTTGTCAAGAGGTATTTCACAAAAAGCAGGAGGCTGGAAACGTCCAGCCTCCCAGAGAAATGATTCCGTTTTCAGAGATCGTCCGCGTCCTGTACGGGCACTTCATAGGGGTCCGCGGGCGTACCGGTATAGCTGCCCTGCGGGTCCGTTTTGGCGGACTGCCAGATGGTCATATCCATGGCGTCCTGCATAGCCTGGTCGGGATTTTTTTTGTCCTTTTTCTTAAACACAGAAACCTCCCCTTTCCGGACAGACCAGCCGTCCGGACCTAGTTTGCCCGAAAACGCGGAGAGGATACACGGATTACGCGGCAGGCACGGCGGTTTCGGATTTTACAATCAGTTTTACGCCCTCCATCCAGGCGACCTCGACCATTTCGCCTTTTGGAATAATAATCCCGCCTTCCGCACTGCGGGCAGTCCAGATTTTTCCGTCGATGTACACCGCGCCGGAGGGAATCTCGTTATTGATCTCCTCCGTCACTTTCGCCCGCAGGCCCAGCAAACGGTCCGCGTTGGTCGGGGTAATATGCGGGTCTACAAACCGTCTGGTCAGCGGCCTCACCGCGGCGAACGCCAGCAGCGATATGACCACAAAAATCAGCAGCTGCGTCGCGATGGATACTCCGGCATAGGCGGTAAACACGCACACCAGCGCGCCGACTGCGCACCAGACCGATACCAGCGACATCGTGACTGCTTCAATAAACAGGGCCAGCGCCGTGACGCCCAGCCAGACCCAAACCATAAAATTCAGCATATCGTTTCCTCCTTCCATGCCCGCTAAGGCAGTGAGTTGTCTGATACAATGGCATTATACAACAAAAAACCGCGTTCGTCAATCCGGAAGACTGTGGAAAACGACAACATTAAGGACAATAAAAAAACACTTGCATAAACTAGGGCAGCTGTGGTATAATGACCGCAGCAAAAGAAACTTATAAATGCCACAACGTTCATGGCAAAGGCAGAACCCCGGAGAGATGGGCGCTCTCCGGGGTTCCTTATGCCTTTAGGCTTACTGTCCCTTTATAGGTTGGTCAAGCCATTTGCAGATGTAGTGGGCAACGACACCTGCCGCAACCGACACAATGAAACTTATAAATATTACCACAACGTTCACCTCCTCTCTGTTGCCAGATTAGAGAAGGGCAGCACCGATATTGTAGCACTTTTTGGAATACTCTGCAAGTGATAGTAGAATTTTGTCCGAGCCTGCCGGATTAAAGTTTGCAGCGGGCGGGCATGTATGATATACTGAACGCAAAAAGCCATCAGAAGGGAGCAGGAAAATTATGAAAAAGTTATATACGGCATTACAGGTAGCGCTGTCTGCCGGACGCGGCGCGGTGCTGTGCAGTGTTGTAGCCAGCCACGGCTCCGCGCCGCGGGGCGCCGGTGCGAAAATGCTGGTTCCGGAGGAGGGCGCGGCTGTAGGGACGATTGGCGGCGGCGCGGTGGAATATGAGGCGGAACGGTTTGCGCGGGCGCTGCTGAAAGAAAAACGGTCGGATTTTGCGTCCTATCGTCTCAACAAAAATGATATCGCGGATATCGGCATGATCTGCGGCGGGGACGTGCGCGTCTATTTCCAGTATTTCGACCCGTCCGACACGGCGCTTCAGCCGCTTCTGCAAAGCGTTACAGAACTGCTGTCCGGAACCGGAGCCGCCTGGACCGTTACCGCAATCCAGCCGGACAACAGCTGGCGGATGGGCGTGTATGACCGGGCCCGCGGCCTGCGGTACCTGCCCGAACTCGCCCTGTCTGACATTGAACCGCTGTTAAGCAGCCGCCCGCAAATGCGGGAAGGCACGTTATACGCGGAACCCCTCTGCCGTGCCGGAACAGTCTATATTTTCGGCGGCGGGCACGTGGGGCGGGAATTAGCGCACATCCTGGCCCTGACAGATTTCCGTGTTGTGGTATGGGACGAGCGCCGGCACGCGGCAGCACAGATAAATTTTCCGGAAGCCGCCGGGATACACTGCGGGCCCTATGACGGTGCAATACAAAAACTGGACCCCGTCACAGCCGATGACTATATCGTCATCATGACTCCCGGCCATCAGGCGGACTATACCGTACTGCGTCAGGCCCTGCGCACACCGGCAAAATATATCGGGTGCATCGGGAGCCGGAAAAAGACGGCAGCTGCACGGGAAAAACTGCTTGCGGAAGGTTTTACGCTGGAGGAGGTTGACCGTGTGTACGCGCCCATCGGCCTGCCCATCGGCGGGGAAACTCCGGCGGAAATTGCGGTATCCGTGGCGGCGCAGATGATCGCGTGCCGTTCGGGGAAGCTGGGGGACCGGTATGCTGCAAATTGAGAATGTCAAGCTTGGCTTGGACGAGGACGAAAACCGCCTGCCGGAAAAAGCGGCGGCTGTACTGCGTGTTCCGGCGTCCGAACTGCTCAAAACGGAAATTTTCCGCCGTGCCATAGACGCCCGTGACGGCGTGCGGTTTGTGTATACGCTGCGTGTCGCGATTCGGAACGAGCATAAAATTCTTCGACGCAAAATCAGGAATGTCACACAGGTCTGTGAGACGCCCTATCAGCTTCCCGCGTCCAGACCAGCGCCGGAATTGCCGCCGGTTGTTGTGGGCGCGGGTCCGGCGGGGCTTTTCTGCGCGCTGTTGCTGGCCCGCTGCGGCGCACGTCCGGTTTTGCTGGAGCGCGGCTGGGAGGTGGAACGGCGGCAGAATGATGTCAGCCGTTTTTGGACAACGGGAGAATTGGACCCGGCTTCCAATGTGCAGTTTGGGGAGGGCGGCGCGGGGGCGTTTTCCGACGGCAAGCTCAACACCGGTACCCGTGACCGCCGCCACCGTTTTATATTAGAGACGCTTACAGCC
>CAMWQV010000390.1 GCA_947176425.1 uncultured Clostridia bacterium | reverse complement strand
GAAACCTCCAAACTCCTTGCAATCAAAGGGGTTGGAGATTCCGAAAGATTATGATAGAACAAGTGGGAGGCACGATTGTCTCCCACTTGTTTTATACAGAAATTCAGGCGAATTTCATACACATTCCATATTCGTTTGTTATACTACATCACGGAGGTGCATTTATGGCTACATTATTAATTGTCGAGGATGACAAAAAGACGAACGAGGCAATTTGCGAATATCTCAAACCAACAGGCCACACGGTCATTCCGGCCTATGACGGCAGAGAAGCGCTGCAATTTTTCCGGCAAAACGGCATAGACCTTGTTGTACTGGATATCATGCTGCCTTGCATCAGTGGGCTGTCCGTCCTGCACGAAATCCGAAAGTCAAGCACGGTTCCCGTTTTGATGCTCACGGCTATTGGAGACGAACACACACAGGTCACAAGTTTTGACGAACAGGCCGATGACTATATGACAAAGCCCTTTTCAATGGTGCTGCTGGGGAAACGAATCACCGCGCTCCTGCGCCGGAGCGGACAGGCCCTCACCCCTCAAAAAATGACTTTTGGTGACGTGACAGTTGATTTTTCCGGTTATACCGCCAGTGACAGCAACGGAAAAATTGACATCATGCCCAAAGAAATTGATTTACTCCGGCTCCTGGTAGAGCATAAAGGTCTGGTACTGACACGCACACAGATTCTGGATGAACTGTGGGGCGCCGACTATCCGATCATTGACCGGACGGTTGATACCTACATCAAAAATCTGCGGAAGAAACTGCGGCTTGACTGTATCATTACCGTTAAAGGAATCGGCTATAAATACGAGGTGCAGACATGAGAGGGTTAAAATTATTTCCAAAATTCTTCCTTTATACATTGAGCATCATGTTTTTCATCGTCATCGCTGCACATGGCTTAATTTATCTGCTTGCACCGCAGATGCAGCTTACATTAAGTACGAAAGAGGACTATGTTGTCAGCATTAATCAAGCAGAGTTTGTGACGGAGGCGGTAGCAAAGGCTCTGCCCATTTCCTTGAGCTGTTCGCTGCTGATCTCTGTCATATGCTCCCTCTTGTTATCGAAAGCGATTGCCGACCCGATTAAAAAGATTTCGGCATCGACCGAGCGGATGATGGAGCTGAACCGGGCCGCAAGCTGTTCCATCCACAGGCCGGATGAAATCGGTATATTGGCGCAGAACGTGAATGATCTGTACGCAAACCTGCTGGCCACGATTGAACACTTAGAAAAAGAAAAAGATACCGTACGTGAGATGGAGCAGGCTAAAGTAGACTTTTTAAGGGCGGCGTCCCATGAACTGAAAAACCCTGTGACCGCACTGAACGCCACCCTCGAAAATATGATCCTGGGTGTTGGAAAGTATCAGGACTACGCCACCTATCTGCCGGAGTGCAAGGAAATGGTAGAGCAGCTTTCAGGGATGATACACGAGATTTTAGAAACCTCCAGGCTGAATGCGATGGATGAACCGCCAAAACCGGTTGACGTGGCGGAACTGTTAGTAGAACTCTGTGAACCGTACCAACTGATCGCAGCAACACACCAGATCATCTTTGATCTCAAGCTGCCAGAGCAGTTTCCTGCTGTACTTCCTGTCAGCTCATTCAACAGAGCCGTGTCCAATGTCCTCGCGAATGCTGTTGCTTATACGGAGGCGGCGAAAACCATCTCTGTCTATATGGACGGGAGCAGCCTTGTGATTGAGAATGAGTGCGTTCCCATCCCGGACGATGAGATTCACCGCTTGTTTGAACCCTTTTACCGCCCAGACTTCTCCCGGAGCCGGGAGAGCGGCGGCAACGGCCTGGGGCTTTATATCGTAGATACACTTTTCACTGCTATGCATATTTCCTATTCGTTTATCCCAATGAAATCTCCACTTGGAATGTGCTTTACAATTCAATTGTGACTGTAAATTCTAAGCATAAATAACGCAGAAGGCCAGTGGGAAGGGACAGTTCGGTCCTGCCCACTGGCTATATTTTATCTCTCTCAGTTTAGCTGTTGATTATGTGCCGAGTTGCCGGAATACGGAAACATTGCAGACCGTAATTCAAATTGGAAAGTCTCTCGGTCTACAATGCCAAGAGTGCAGTTGCTGTCATATAGTCTCAGCAGGAACTCAGCCATCTGCTGGCTTGTATGATACGTGCCAAAGGCCCTGTCATAATCGTACTTCTCCACATGATTCGCCTTTTTCCCGAACTCAGTCCGGGTTGCTGCCGGAGCCAGCACTTTGGCCCTCATTTTCGCTCCTGTCTCAATCAGTTCCCAGGCCAGCCCCTCCGTAAACGTGCTGACGTAGAATTTTGTCGCACAATAGGTAACGGCAGTAGGGACAATCGTATAGCCGCCGCAGGAGGAAAGATTGATAAGCTGTGTTCCAGGGACATCCTGATAATCACGGACAAACAGCGATGACAGGATGGTAAGGGCTTCCATGTTCAGCCGGAGCATGACATCAATTTTTTCCAAATCCTGACGGGCCACGCTGTCATAGTTTCCAAAGCCTGCGTTGTTGATCCATGTTTCCAGCCGGAAGTCTTTCAGACTGGAATAGAACTGATACACATTTTCCAGCACAGACAGGTCAACCGTTCTGATCACAATATCCAGTGTGGGATGCTTCTCTAAAATTTCACGCTTTAAGGCTTCCATATTTGATCTGCGGCGGGCAGCGACAATCAGGTTTTTGCCGCGGTCCGCAAAGGCTTTCGCAGTTTCGTATCCTATACCGGAGCTGGCCCCGGTAATAACGGTGTATTTTTCTGCTGATTGCATTTGCAATTCCTCCATTTCTCAGATATAATGAAAGCATACAATGTAGAGTATACTCTACGTCAAGAGGGTGGAGGGATTTTTTTGGATTATTCTATTGGAGAGTTTTCGGAAGTGACCGGGCTGGGGATTCACACTCTGCGCTACTATGAGCATGAGGGCTTGCTGTCCCCTATGCGCAATTCCAACAACCGCCGCCGGTATACTGACCAGGATATTACATGGATAGCCTTCATCAAGAGACTAAAAGTAACCGGGATGCCGATTAAGGAAATAAAGCGGTATGCGGCACTGCGAACCGAGGGGGATTCTACCCTTACGGAACGGATGGAAATGTTGGTCCAGCACCGCCAGTCGCTGAAAGATCAAATCAGGTGCTTGCAGGAACATGAGGCCAAGCTGGACGAAAAGATTGTTTTTTACCAGCAAGAGATTGAAAGGCGGTCATAACAATGAAATCTACCTATGAACTGATACAAATTGCCATGCAGCAGTCTGCGCTGGACATTAATTGCCGCAGGGAGGACTTTCTTCTCTCAGAAAATGTTATTGTCCGTTCCGGTATCCACGCACTGGCTAAAAAATACTATGAAGAACCCATTACGTGTAATTTGGTTTCCTATGGGAGCAATATTGTTGCCTCTGTCCAGGATGAATATCGAGCGATCATAAAAGAGTATCTTGAAAAATTTGAGTTTTACCACTGTTTTGAAACGCCGAACATTCATTGGCTTGAAGAAAAAATGAACAAATACGATCAAAGCATATGTTTTATGGCAGAGTATTTTCTGCCGGATATGCAAAAGTTGCGGCGTTTATCGTGTGATTACGAACCTAAAAGTCGGGAAATAAGTACTCAAAACATCAGGGGGAAGGAACGCCGAG
>CAMWQV010000389.1 GCA_947176425.1 uncultured Clostridia bacterium | reverse complement strand
CATTCGCTTCGCCAGAGCCACCTTCGGCATTTTCTGATTTTGCTCATTTATAGCTCTTTTTTCATATTTTTTCTTTTCTTCTCTCCTCTTTCCCGAAATCCCTGGAATCGGATACTCTTCTGCGTCTCCAATCCGAGTATATTGCGCAGGATGTACGATAAACATATCGTCAACAAAGAGCTGACTTTATGTTGTAATAACTTGAGTTTCGGTGAATATCAAGGCGTGCCAGAGGGGAGAAAGGAGAGCGGCACAGAATCACAGGAATGTGTTTTTTTGAAGATTAGTATCAGGATGTGTGGAACCTTGCGAATGAGATAGCCAACAGGCACCGGAAAAGCAGCCGCACGGGAGAAATACATATTTTCTCTGGCCTGCTGTTCTGTCAAGATTGCGGCTCGTCAATCGCCCAGGCAAAAAAGGCTTTTATCTGCCAGAGATACCGGGCCTTTGGCAAGAGTGAAAACGGGTGTAGCAGTCATCGGATACCGTACAAAGTCCTTTATGCGTCCGTGCTGGCAAGTGTCCAGGAAGTGACCGAAGAAGCACGGCGGGACCGTGACGGCCTTATAGAAAAGCTGTCTGGGATGGGCCAGAAAAAACAGCAAGCCGCCCTAGCCAGTGCAAAGAACGACAAAGCACGGACCGAAAAACGGCTTGCTGAAATCGGTGAGTTAATCCGTAAGGCATTTGAAAAGAACGCCCTGGGCGGCTTGCCTGATGATTTGTATAACAGTCTCATAGACGGATACACCAGAGAACGCCCCGAACTGACCGCCCGTCTTGAGAGTGTCACAAAGCAGATTGCAGACTTAATGCAGGAGACGGACAACGCAACCCGATTTGTGGAACTAGCCGAACAGTGCGCGGATATTACCGAACTTGACAGGGATTTACTTCATCGCCTGATTGACCGTATAGAAATCGGTGAAAGCTACAAGGAAAACGGCATCCGTTACCAGCAAATCACCATCTATTTTCGGTTTGTCGGCAAAATCTAAAAGTATCCTTTTGAACATTAAACGGAGATTTTGTGTATGACAGCGTACATCGCTACCAATACATAAATGCTTACTCAGCCCCAGAACTGATATTCCACAGCGGCACAGATGGCATGATAAATCATAGAATGAATATCTTGCACATCTTCTGTCGAATCTGCATCAGCACAGAGTAGCAAATCGAACTCTTCCGCCATCTTGCCGCCATCTTTACCTGTTAAACCTATTGTTGTCAAGCCCTTTGTATGAGCTACAGCGCCAGCGTTTCGGATGTTTGCAGAATTTCCGGATGTGCTGATTCCCAACAGAACATCGCCTCTCCGTCCATACGCCGCCACCTGCTGAGCAAAGATATATTCGCTCCCCACATCGTTCAGTATGGCGGTTATCAAAGCAGAATGCGCACCAAGATTAATAGCAGGCACCCCACCTTGCAGATGTTGTTCTAACAAAACGCCCGTTTCGCCCTGTTCCCGCAGAGCTCTGGAGAAAACAGCATCCAGTGGACGTTTTATGCGAAACGACTTGACCAGTTCGCCAACAATATGATCGGCATCGGCGCAGCTGCCTCCATTGCCACAAATGAGCAGCTGTCCGCCGTTCCGAAAACAATTTATCAGCAATTCCACACATTTTTGCAGCGGTTCCTTCACAGCAGCTATTGCGGAGCTTTTTTCATAATATGTACAAAGGATCGTGTATATTTCCTGCTTTATCATATCTGCTTTTTCCTTCCAGAAGTGCTGTAATTCTCTGCCGCATAGTACAGAATGCGTGCGCCGCCGTTTTCAAATCTGAATGGGATCTCTTTTAACTGTTCTAGTGCTTTACGAACACTTTCCTGGTCTTCCTGACGCACATAGAGCAGCAGGAAGCCGCCGCCGCCCGCTCCCAGCAGTTTACCGCCTAGTGCGCCAGCCGCTTTTGCAGCTCCATAAAACTGATCTATTACCTGTGTGCTGATGGAGGCTGTCAAGCTCCGTTTCAGCTGCCAAGTATGGTCCAGCAAACGTCCAAAGTCGTCCAAATCACCGCTGGTTAAAATAGCTTCCGCCTGATCCACTAAAGACAGCATTTCCAGTAGCTGCCGCTCATTTGCTGGGATGGCTTTTTCATGTTCGGCCTGGATAGAAAAAGAAAAACGGGAAAAGCCGGTAAAGAACATCATAAGGCACTCGTTGAGATTCCGCTTCCTTTCACTGGAAAAAATAACGGGGCTAACCTCAAAATCGTTGTCTCTAAATTCAATCTTGTTTAAACCGCCGTAAGCTGCAGCAATTTGGTCCTGCTCACCACCGCTCTCTCTACAAAGTACTCGTTCCAGATAAATGGCGTCTTTAGCTAACCGACGCTTGTCCGCATATTTCCCCTTCAATGCGTAAAAACTCATCAGAAGCGCCACAGCGAAGGAACTACTGGAGCCAAGCCCTGAACGTGCGGGCAGATCAGCATCATAAGTAAGCGATAGATCGTGCATATCCAGATATTTCATAGCTTCCCGTATGGCTGGATGCTTAATTTCCTCTACTGTTTGTGTAAACTCTTTGTTGGAATATACGATACTGTTATTATAATCAAAAAAGGGCGGCAGATGCCGTACAGACACATAGCAATATTTATCAATGGTGGTGGAAATCACTCTGCCGCTGTGCTTATTGTAGAAAGCCGGAAAATCAGTTCCGCCGCCAAAGAAGGACATACGGAAAGGTACCTGTGCGATAATCATTCATCTATTTCCTCTCTTTATCGGGTCAGGAAATGCCTGCCGCTACGGACCTGTTCCCGCCAATAGTCCAATAGATCCTTCATAGTTTTTTCGTAAGGAATCTGCGGTTCCCAGCCTGTATGCTGTTTGAATTTGCGGCAATCCGGTACTTGCAGATCGGCATCAATCGGACGCAGACGCTCATGGTCAGTCTCTATCTGTATCTGTTCTTTCTGTGGCGAAAAAGACAGCAGCGTATGAAGCGTCTCACCTACTGTACAGGTATATGAACCACCAATGTTGTAATACTCACCTGGAATCGGATCAACAGTAATCAGCATATAATAAGCCCGCACAGCGTCCCGAACATCAGCGTAAGTGCGCAGAGACTGCAAATTTCCTACTTTGACTACTGGCGGAATCAGTCCCTGTTCAATCATTGCGATCTGTTTTGCAAATGTGGATTCATGGAATACGTCTCCACGTCTAGGCCCTGTATGAGTAAACATTCTGGTGGTCATCACTGTCATCCCATACGCCTGTGCATAATATCTGCCTAACAGGTCCGTTCCAACCTTAGAAATGGCATACGGCGACGCAGGGTGAAACGGACATTCCTCGTGGATGCCGTCTGCCGGTTTTTTGTCTGCCGGAATTTTGCCGAATACCTCAGACGAAGCACAGATATGTATGACAGGATGACAGCCCTCTGTGGCACGAACAGCCTCCATCAAACGGCAGGTACCAAGAATATTGGTATTCAGGGTGTCGATCGGCGCAGTAAAACTTGTTTGCGGGTAGCTCTGCGCTGCTAGATGGAAGATAAAGTCCGGCTGAACCTTTCGCATTAGTGTCAGCAGAGAAATCTGGTCGTTCAAATCTGCGTATTCAAAAAAAATCCGGTTCTTTTGGTTTGCGCGGTCTAACAGGTGCGAGACGTTATCTAAAGAACTTCTCCACCGGCAGGCCCCATAAATATCCCAGTCCGTAT
>CAMWQV010000388.1 GCA_947176425.1 uncultured Clostridia bacterium | reverse complement strand
ACGTTGGATAACGTGCTGCCTGAGAGCATTTTTGAAAAGGGAATAGTTGATATTTACCGGCATTCTGCATATTTTGAGAAGGTACGCAAGCTTTCCCAAGATTTCTCTAAAGGAGCTTATTGCGAAAAATGTATGGGACAGTATTATCGGTCAGTAGGTAGGGGGTGATTAGATGTCTATACTGGACAGCAAAACTGAGTATGAGACAGCACTTAAACAGGCTTATCAGAAATATCCTCCAAAATTGGCGTATCCCAATAAACCAACAGAGTGTCATCATAATTTCAGCTTTATCATTTTTTGCGATGGTGGAGATTGGGATATTGCCCGCTGTTGTCGCTGTGGGAAAGAAAAGATTGTCCGCTGCACTTTTGATGATGATTATAATTAAAGGAAAATTTTTTGAAAATTTTTTGATAATTTCATCGATGACTGCATACTATAACTATATATCCGAAGCGGAGAAAATGAGTTCATCAATAATACTGGATTTTCATACAATACATTGTATCATTTTGCTGCTTTTTTGAGTGGTTTCTTTTTGTGCGTTGGAAACCCTATCCAAAAGGATGGGGTCGAAAACCACAGACGTTGGTTGGGGTAATTCACAGCCGAATCTCTCATTTCTGAAATTCTCGGATATATTTCTCAAGCAAATAAAATGTAGCGGGGCAATAGTTTCATCGTGGGTAATCGAAAAGCACTATTGCTGATATTCACATTTTATATAGCTTATTTTGTGCAGCATTTATATGGCGAAGCGGTGCAAATAGTTTCATCAATAAAGATTTTGTGGACTTTCTTGCCGACAATGGCTAAACTATTGCTGATATTCTCGCCATGTTTGTGAAACAAAAAAGCTTTTATGAAGTGCGGATGCCGGACGGATATCCGCACTTTTCTTAACCCTAATTTTCAATAAAGGAGAAACATTTTGATGAAGATGACAAATTCCGTAAAAGAAAACCGTTCCGCTGAAACTAATAAAAGTGTAACGAACTTTATGGGTGGAGTTTCTTACGAGATCAACCCCCTTGATACCCTGAAAATGGTCTCTGCCTCCAGCATTTTTGGCGAACCCGCCTATTACCGCAATGGAGCTTTCGCAGAAAAGACCATTCATGACGGTACATACACAGTGGATAACCTGATGACGGAATATGCGATCAATGCTCTTGATAAGTATAGGGGCATGACAACATCCGACCTGATGGAAAAAGTCATCGACGATGCGCTTGATTTTGATTTCAAGGGCGTCCTTGACTGGGCGGTTACGCTTCGCCATGATTTTTATATGAGACTGAATCCACAGGTGATTATGGTTCGGGCTGCGCTGCATAAGGACCGCCAGAGGTTTACTGCAGACAATCCCAAATACTTCAATGACATACAGCAGAAGGTCATGAGCAGGGGGGACGATGTGATATCCCAAGTCACCTACATCCTTTATAAAAATGGATCGAAGCACAACATACCCAACATCTTGAAAAGAAGCTGGGCGAATCGAATCTCCACACTCTCCCGATATGAACTCTACAAATACCGCAATCATGGGATCGGACTCATTGATGCTGTTCGGATTTGCCATGCCTCTGGCAAGGATATTGACGAGCTGATGAAAACCGGCACAGTGGCAATGGAGGATGATCAGACCACATGGGAGAACCTTCGCGCAGGCGGCGCTGACTGGGTGGCTATCCTGGGACAGATCAAAATGCCGCATATGGCTCTTCTCCGCAATCTTCGCGGGATTTTCAGCGAGATCGACGATCTTGCAAAGTGCCGTGACGTTATGGAGGAGCTTAAAAAAGGCGTTGTCAAAGGCAAGCAGTTCCCGTTCCGTTACCTTAATGCCATCAATGCCGTCAGTTCGGACAATTCTGTTCATCATAAGGCTGCTGTTAAAGATGGTCTTGAGGAATGTATGGATATTGCCTGTCAAAACCTTCCGGTCCTGCCTGGCAGAAATGCTTTCCTGAGCGATAATTCCGGCTCGGCGTGGGGAACTCTGAACTCCGAATATGGAAAAGTTACAGTTGCTGAAATCGGCAATCTCAGTGCCGTAATTGGAGCTGTAAACTCCGATGAGGGTTACGTTTTCCCATTTGGCGACAGGCTTGAAAAGGTAGAGATCAGCAAGCGGCAGGGGATTCTTTTGCAATCCAAGACAGTTACCAACATAGGGCAAACCTGTGGGGGAGGAACAGAATGCGGCGTTTGGCTGTTCTTCGATCAGGCTATCCGCAATAAAGAACATTGGGATAATATTTTTATTTATTCGGATATGCAGGCCGGACATGGCGGACTATATGGAACCACTTCTGAATACCAGAAATACCAGCGGTTGGGATTTGCAACCGGTTCAGGGCGGTTCATTGATGTCCCGAAGCTGATTGATGCTTACCGCAGGAATGTGAATCCGAAAGTAAATGTTTTCTGTATCCAAACCGCCGGATACAACAACGTTCTTGTCCCTGAATACGCCTACCGCTGCAATATTCTCTACGGTTGGACCGGAAAAGAAATTCTCTTTGCCGATGCCATGAATAAATTCTGGGATGAAAAAGATGCGCAAAAGGCTCAGCAGGACGACACATTTTAACAAGCAAGTCCCGAATTCCTTTTGCAAGGTTTTCGGGACTTGTTCTTGAACAATTGGTTGTCGGCACAAGAGAATGCCCGACTCAGAGATCGGGAACTTTTGGCGTCAGCGTAAGCCGCTACATCGGGTTGTGTTGGATAAAATATAGGCCCCATTTGCTGCTTTTATATTTTCATTCTAATATACATACAATGTTATAGACCCCACAACAGGTTCTAAAACTATAAGGAGTTTATATAATGGAAAATCAAACAAAAATCGGCTTAATAAAGGAAATTCGGCATCTTATCAGCTCTACGGCACTTGATGATTTGACAGAAGACATACTCGGCGATCTTCTCGAAGCCATCAAGCAAGTCATATATCCGAACCAATCCAAACAGTATATTTTTAAGTTCGACGGTGGAACCTGCTACTTGTCTAAACTTGTTCCAGACAAAAAACTTTCGGTATCAATTCAGATCACAAACAAAAATGACAACTATTTGTCTGTAGAGACATTGAACCAGATCATGGACTACTATGGCGTACATGGACAGCCGCAAATTACGTATTCCAGCGGGAAAAACGTGGAAAAAGAATACAACGTTTTGGTCGATGTCTATGCCGGCGAGGTTCCAGATTATTGCAGTTCACTCCCCAAATTTTCTTCGAGAATGGCGGAAGCTCTGAATTTGAAAGTTGAAGGACGAACCCTGAAAGAAATGGCGGCTGCGATTGGATGCAGTGTAGGGACGATAGTGGATTCTCTAAACAGAGCATATCGGCTGTCGGAGTACTATGGTTTTCGCCAAATCTGGCCGGAAGCTGTAGAGATGAAATACTCTGAAATGGAGTATAAAAGAGCAAGATACAAGCGCGGAAAAACAAAAACGGAGGAAAAACATGAGTAATAATTATGAGGGAATAATTCCAGACGCAGTTGAGGGTATGTGCTGCGACTGCATTCACAACGGCCCTTGCTGCAGCTACGATGAAAATGAAACCTGTCCGTTTTGGATGGAGGATGGAAGCTGCTGGAGGCCGTGGAATCCGGATGTAATTAAAGGTATGTGCTGCGACTGCATTCACAACGGCCCTTGCTGCAGCTACGATGAAAATG
>CAMWQV010000387.1 GCA_947176425.1 uncultured Clostridia bacterium | reverse complement strand
GTATCCTTGAACCCCGCCACCTGCTCCCCTGTACAGATACTGGAGCGTATTACAGGAATTTTTCCGGTCTTGTCAAACGCAATCTGCGGCTGTTTTTTTCGTTTCCAGAACATCTGCATCCCTCTTGCTTATTCTTTAATCCAGCCCATTTTCCGTCCCATAATATTGGGATTATCCGGCGGGGGCGGCAGCTTGGCTGTTTCGGCATAACCAAAATATTCATCATCGCCCAGTCCGGCGGTGCGGTCCGCCCAATACTCCAGCCAGTCCAGAAAATGAAACGGTTTTCCGGTCTTCTCGTCGTACATGGGGATAATGCCGCAGTCGTTGGCCAGGTCAAAATACCAGACAGTACCGTAAGTGTCCGGGTCCCCGCTGTTGACTACTAAAACGCTCTGCATTCCGCACCCCTCGTCACACAGGGGCAGCAGACCGTCGTCACAGGCGGAGGCGGGAGTGTCCTCGTCATCGTCATCACCATAAAATTCGTCCATCTCTTCATCTGTCATGTAAAGAAAATAGAGAATATGGTCCAACGTATAGGGAAACGGCTTTTCCGGCGCGATGCCTTCGCCTTCATTGAACCGCATCAGTCCGTAAAAGGGCTGGGTCCCAGCACTTGCAATCGTGGTGATAAACCGCCGGTAATCTTCCGGCAGACGGATATTTTTTGCTTTTTCAAAATTGGTTACTGCATCCTCTCTCACGGGCGGCTTCCACTCAACCGGCCATTTCCCGCAGGTTATAGAAAAATCCCTGTCCCGCAGGGCCTCGATTTTCGACATGATGCGCGCAATCCGTTCATCAATCTGTTCCAGTGAACTCACAGCAAACTCTCCTTTTCAGCTCTTTCCTAAAATCTTCTGTCCGCATCTGGGGCAGGTAATCTCAATCTTTCCCTTTCCCGCCGGAACGCGGCAGATGGTTTTGCAGTTTCTACAGGTAAAATATTTATGCTCCTTGTCAAGACGCCTCTGTCTCGCACCGGCAAGGCGGTTTTTAATGGGCAGCCACCAGCTGAGAAACCGCATATTTTCCGCCTGACGTTTTGGCAGGTCCCTGGAAAACATACGGTACACGACCACAGCCGCCGCGACGAGCGTCATCACCTGCAAAACCACAGCAGCGGGCCGGATGCGCGCAAAGATGGTCTGTAGGATGCAGAAGGCCAGATATGCCACTAACAGCGCGGCATTCAGCTGATCTCCTCCATTCCGCCCATACATAAACCGCGCAGCCGCGCTGCTGATTTGATAGAAAAAGTTCCGCATAGAGAGACCCCCGACTTTGTACAAGGTTTTTCGTCAGTATATCAGGTAATTATGAACAAATAAAGTCAGAAAGAAAAATTTATTTTTGTAGACCTGAGCAGGTTATTTTTCAGCGCAGACGTATTGGGCATAATGTACAGAAATTCTGACTGTTTGTGTGCAAAATTCTGAAAAACAGTTTCCTTTCTTGACAAAAGCGGAATTATCGTTTATTCTAAGTACAGCCTGTGTACCGGAGGTGCGCAGACACCTAAATCACGAGCTGCCCTGCCACTCCACAAAATGGCCCGGCAGACTGACAAGAAAGGATGTATCCCGCGTAGGCGTGCGGTGCGGCAGTGTGGAGACCTGCCGTAAAAACCGGACGGTTTCGCTCCGTCCCGTTGAAGTGAGTTTTGCGGAGGCATTCTCACTAACGCCTGGAACATGGCAACTGTTACCCTCAAAGGCGTCAAGAAGATTTACCCCCACAGCCAGGACGAGAAGAAAAAGAAGAAAAAAGGCGACGCTCCGGCAGAAGAAAAGAAGGTAAACCTGCAAATTACCGATAAGGGCGTTGTTGCGGTGCAGGAGTTCAATCTGGATATCGCGGACCAGGAATTTATCGTCCTCGTCGGACCCTCCGGCTGCGGCAAATCCACCACCCTGCGCATGGTGGCCGGCTTGGAAGAAATCAGCGAAGGCCAGCTGCTTATCGACGGCAAAGTCGTCAATGACGTTGCGCCGAAAGACCGCGATATCGCCATGGTCTTCCAGAGCTACGCACTGTATCCCCACATGACCGTGTACGACAACATGGCCTTCTCCCTCAAACTGAAGAAAGTGCCCAAAGACGAGATCGACCACAAGGTTAAAGAAGCGGCCGAAATCCTGGGCATCACCCAGTACCTGGAGCGGAAGCCGAAGGCTCTGTCCGGCGGTCAGCGGCAGCGTGTCGCTATCGGTCGTGCTATCGTCCGTGAACCGAAGGTCTTCCTGATGGACGAACCTCTGTCCAACCTGGACGCTAAGCTGCGTAACCAGATGCGCGCCGAAATCCTCAAACTGCGTAAGAAAATCCATACCACGTTCATTTATGTTACCCACGACCAGACCGAGGCTATGACCCTGGGCGACCGGATCGTTATCATGCGTGACGGCTTCATCCAGCAGATCGGCACCCCGCAGCAGGTCTTCGATCATCCCGCCAACCTGTTCGTGGCCGGCTTCATCGGCACCCCGATGATGAACTTCTTTGACGCTAAGCTGGAAAAAGACGGCAAGGGCTATTATGCGACTGTCTACGGCACCCGCGTTGACCTGCCCGCAGAGATGCAGAATACCCTCAAAGGCCGGAACACCGCGCCCCAGGATGTCACGCTGGGCATCCGTCCCGACCACATGGAACTGTGCGGCCCCAATGATACCAACGCCCTGTCCGCTGTTGTTGACGTTACCGAGCTGATGGGCAGCACCATCCATATGCACGTCAATATTTCCGGCAAGGATGCCATTATCATCCAACCCACTCTGGACCTGTCCAATGAGCAGCAGAACAATCTCAAATACGGCTCCAAGATTCATGTACATTTCCCCAGCAGCGTAGTAAATCTGTTCAGCAAGTCCAACGAGAAGAGTCTTCTGTAATCCGTTCCTGAATCCATCTATACGGAAGTCCCGAAGCCGCAAGGTTTCGGGACTTCTCTCTATGAAAAACTCTCTTCTCAGATTTCTAAGGCTACTTTTGAAGTGTAGCCATCATTTCCCCAAAATAATTTGCATCACCAGTCGTAAAATAGTTATACCAAGCATTTATTGTTTCTGGTGAAAACAACTCCAGATATTCAAGTATATATCGTGCCCATAGTAAAGACCCCGCAGAACTTGCAGTGACTATATTCTGATCTGATACCGCTGCATCTTCTTTATAATATGCTTCACCCTTATAATTAGGTGCCATTTCAGTCAAAAAGAATGGCGCATTGCTTGTATGTACACGAGTATCAAGCAATCCCATATTTGCTAATCCGAGAGTAGCACCACAAATAGCAGCTACAAGAGTGCCTTTTTCTGCAAGTTGTGACGCCAGTTCTAGTATTTTTTGTTGCTGCTTATCCATCCATGTGTCTGCACCAATAAGGAGTAATGCCGCTGTTTCGTTTATCTCTATCTGCTCTATGGAGATATCGGGAACTAATGTGATCCCGCCTGCCGTCTTTACAGGCTGCTTAGAAAGAGCAACCGTATTAAATTGATATTTTTGTCCTGGAAGCATCTTTTGTAATGTTAATGCTTGCAGGAAATAACCGCTCTCCCAGTCAGCCATTGTATCAAGAATGTACATATAAATTTTCTTCATTTCTTGCCTCCGTTCTTTTTTAATATAAATATAATACAATATTTTCTTGTTTATTGCAATGCTGATAAAAGATAGTATAATAAATTGATATCAATCAGCCA
>CAMWQV010000386.1 GCA_947176425.1 uncultured Clostridia bacterium | reverse complement strand
GGATGACGCCGTAAACCGCAAGGTGCAGTCCTGTGTGTTTACCGCCGAGGTGCAGAATGGTCAGATGTGGGGTGTAGCAAAATGCAAAGTACAGGGGCGGCTGACGCCGGAGGAATTGGAGACACTTATGGACTATGTAACCGGACAGGCATCGGACGGCTTTGGAGAGGGCTTCGAGCAGCGCTCCATCGTAAACAGCCGCGACGCCGAGGTATACGCCCATCTCTGGAACGACGGCGGCGAATGGAACATCATGACGGAACAGGACCGGTTTGACCCGCTGTTCCATGAAAGACTGCCGGATCTGTGCTGGTCGGTCCTGCCCAGCGATGGGACGCTGATCTACATCAAACAGGGCGAAAGCGGGTATCATCTGTCAGAAGACAACAGCAAAAATCCAGAGCAGAACCGCCATATGGCAGATTACCGCAACCGATGCCGGGGCATCTCCAAAGCACAGGAGGAAGCGATGTCCTTCGGTTCGATGTTCGGCTGGGACAAACCCGGCGCGGACCCGAAAACCTATATGCGGCAAACACAGCAGGAACAAGGAGGGATGACCCTTGCGTAACATTTTTCATGTATATGCGTCCAACGGTTCTGCGGATCAGGAACTGAACCTTCCGGCAAGCGACTACGAGATGCTGGACCTGATGGACCGGCTGCGGCTGAAACCCGGCTCTCCGCCCTATCTGGAGGTGCTGGAATACCGCGACTATGACTATCTGGCGGAGCAGATCCAGGAACAGGCTGACATCTATCAGCTGAATGGTCTGGCGAGAAAATTAGCCGGATTGGACGATTTCGGCAGGGCCGCCTTTGAGGGGCTGGTAGGAATGGAAATCCAAAAAGGTGCCGGACCGGTGCCGCTCCCCCGTCTCATCGATTTTGCCAACAGTCCGGTATGCTGCCATGTGGTAGAGGTAGCCATGACCGATTATGAGCTGGGCCGGTTTTATGCGGAAAACGGATTTGTTCCGGAGGCGGAAGACCTTACGGATGAAGCGTTTGAGCTGCTGGACTTCAGCAAGATAGGTCAGGAATACCGGGCTGCAGATGGCGGTGTGTTCACCTCACTGGGGTATGTCATGCAGAATGCGGAGGTGCCGCATCGCAGCGAAGCAATGGATTTCCAACCCCACAAGCCGCCCTATGCCATCCTGCTCAACACCATGTCCCTGCCGCTCATTCCGGGCGAGAAGCAGGACCCCATCCCAATCCAACTCCCCGCCCACAGCGAACAGCTGCAGGAAACATTGGAGAAGCTGGGCTGCACAAGCTGGAGCAATACAATGGTTTCTATCCTGGACTGTCCGCTCCCTGCTTGGAACCATCAGATATTTTTAGATGAGGAGATTCCGCAGGTATTCAAATTGGCGGAACAGCTGCGGCAGCTGGAGGCGGACGGAAAGCTCGTCAAATACAAAGCTGTACTGGAGGCGGCGGACTGTCAGGATGTAGCGGAAGCGGTCCTGCTGGCGGAAACGGTGGATGACTATAATCTGCTGCCGGATATCCGAACGGTGGAGGAAGCGGCAAAAGACGATCTCCGGATATCCATCGACGAGATCACGATGGGGCGTCTGCTGCCCCATATCAATCTGCATGGCTACGGCCTGGAAATGCTGGAGCGGTACAACGCCCAGCTGACCGGCTACGGACAGATCGGTCGGGAAGACGGCCAGCCGATACAGACACAGCATCCGGAAGCTCTGGAGAATACCCAGCAGTTCGGAATGGAGATGATGCAGTGAATGAGAATATCAACGCTCTGCTGCAGCTGGATGGAACGCAGAAAGAACAGGACTGGCTGCGGGAGAATCTGGAGACGTTAAGCGTCAGAGAAGGAACGATTCTCGCTGCGGCGCTCCAAAGGAATCCGCCCGACAGTATGGCAGATGTAATCAACCATATGCTGACGCTGGAGGAATACGAGGTCCGTTATCGGGCTGGGAACTATGAGCAGCTTGGAGAGTTCTGTATGCAAGAAAAAGGTATCCCCAACGAATTGCGCAATTATATTGATGCGAAAGAACTGGGAATGTCTTACGCAGAGGAACATTCTGGTACATTTCTGGACGGTCACTATATCGAATACCCGAAGACAGAACTGTCACAGCGGTATAAGGGCGATGGCTATCTCCCCAAAATGACAGACTGGAGCGTCCGTCTGAAGCTGGCGTCGGAGCAGGTTCCCGGCGGCTTGTGGGTAAAACTGCCGGATTATCAGGATATGAACGAGGAATCGGGTGATATCCGCATGACACTGGATGCCCTGCGGGTAAGAACCGTTCAGGAATGCACCTTGCTGAAGGCAGAATGTATCCTTCCGGAAATTGGAGACATTGTCAGCCAGTATGACAATCTGGCTGAACTGGTCTATGATGGGCAGAATCTGGGCTGTCTGCTTGACGAGCAGGGCCAGGGGATGCAGGGTTTTGACGCCCGCCTTGCCGCCGCGATGGAATATGAGAACTGCAGCCGGCTGAGTATGGCGGTAGAGATCGCCCAGAATCTCAGCAGCTACGAATATGTCCCGACACTCAGACTTCACGATTACGCCGTGGAGGAGCTGGGGGAGCGGGGCTTGCTGGAAAAGGTGCAGAATATATCCGAACACTTCAACTACGAAGAATATGCAGTCAATCTGCTGGAGCAGCAAGGATATATGCAGACATCAGACGGTCTGGGCTTTGTCCTCCGCTTCGGCGAACTGGAACAGATCCAGGTATCCGGTATGACCATGCAGTAAAATTTACATCAACAATCACAAGGGGCCGCTTGCCAGCGAATATTGGCATTTTAGTGATCCCAACATGGCGGAGATGATGGGGACCGGGAAGTATTCCAAGAGCGTCCCCATCCATACCGCGGGCAACTATATGTTTGACAGCGCACCCAGCATAAGCCCCAGCGGTGCGCTGGGACGGTCGGTATCCCGGCCTGCAAGAGTCGCCGCCGCCAGTCCCACCGGCGGTGCGGGAGGTCTGAACCCCGGCAGTCCCGGCGGTCAGAAGCCCACTACAAGCAATGTTGCCTGGACAACGGATTCGGAACGGACCTTTCTGCGTTTTACGCTGATCGAGTTTCCGGAAGGCGTTGTAACGGACCTTAACACCAATGATAACGGGACCTGGAAAGTCAAAGGCACTCCCCTCAATGTAGTCTGGGGCCAGGGCCACAGCGAGAACTGGGATGCGGCAAAGTGCCGGAGTGACATTACATGGTACAATTCCAACGCGATGCAGTACAACGGCATGGGGTCCAATGCGCCCGACATGATGGGCGGGACCGTCTATGCCTACGATGCCACGGCTGGCTACAACCAGCGCTGGGTAACAACCGCCGACGAGTTCCAGGCCGCTACTGGAATTTCTGATTACGAGAAATCCCAGATGTTCCACTGCCACGCATCGGACTGGGCAGACGGCTGGACCAACGGCGATTATACGTCCATGTGGGGCTACAATCCGCAGCCTGTGACGCCGAGTAATGAATACATGGTCTATACGCCCAACAAGGCATTTTTGTACCTGTTGAACCGTTTGACGGAGGTTGGCAGCGGCGGAGGAGTCCTCCCCGGCTGGAGTGAGGACGTGGCAATACAAAACTGGTCTGAGTTTGTCCACGACAAAGACGGCAATCTGCGGACAAAATACCGGATCATTATCGAAACAGGCGGTGTTTTCAGGGACCCGGACGGCAACCGCCGCG
>CAMWQV010000385.1 GCA_947176425.1 uncultured Clostridia bacterium | reverse complement strand
ATCCTCACGCACACGGACCGGCTGACCATGAACAGCAGGCCAAAGGACCCTAAAACCTCACGAAACAAAAACGTGTTGATTATCGGCGGTTCCGGCAGCGGCAAGACGAGGTTTTTTTGAAGCCAAACCTCATGCAGTGTACTTCAAAGACTTACCCTGTCAGCTTTGTTGTCACTGACCCGAAGGGGAGTATCGTCTGCGAATGCGGAAAACTGTTGCAGCGCAACAAATACCGCATCAAGATATTCAATACCATCAACTTCAAAAAGAGTATGCGCTACAACCCGTTTGCGTACATTCACAGTGAAAAAGACATCCTAAAACTGGTTACAACGCTGATTGCCAACACAAAAGGCGACGGAAAAGGCGGGGACCCGTTCTGGGAAAAGGCTGAAACACTCCTGTATACCGCTTTGATTGGTTACATTCATTATGAAGCACCTGTCGAAGAACAGAACTTCTCCACTCTGATCGAGTTCATCAACGCTATGGAGGTCCGGGAGGACGACGAGGAATTTAAGAACAGCGTTGATTTAATGTTCGATGAATTGGAGGAAAAAGACCCAAACCACTTTGCTGTGCGGCAATATAAGAAATTTAAGTTAAGCGCGGGCAAAACAGCCAAGTCCATTCTGGTGAGCTGCGGCGCACGGTTAGCGGTGTTCGATATTGCCGAGGTACGGGATGTTACGGCCTATGACGAGCTGGAACTGGACACCCTGGGCGACCAGAAAACCGCTCTGTTCCTGATTATGTCCGATACGGATGACAGTTTCAATTTCCTCATCAGCATGGCGTATACCCAGCTGTTCAACCTGCTGTGCGAAAAGGCGGACGATGTATACGGCGGACGGCTCCCGGTCCATGTGCACTGCCTGATTGACGAGTGCGCCAACATTGGGCAGATTCCAAAACTGGAAAAACTGATGGCGCCTATCCGAAGCCGTGAAATTTCCGCCTGTCTGGTTTTGCAGGCACAAAGTCAGCTGAAATCCATTTATAAGGATAACTGCGACACAATTATAGGCAACTGTGACTGCTCTATTTTCCTGGGCGGCAAGGAGCCGACCACATTAAAAGAGCTGTCTTCCGCACTGGGAAAAGAGACGGTGGACACCTACAACACCGGAGAAAGCCGGGGCCGCGAGACTTCTCATTCCTTGAACTATCAGAAGCTGGGCAAAGCCCTCATGGATATAGACGAGCTGGCCGTCATGGACGGCGGCAAGTGTATTCTTCAGCTGCGGGGCGTCCGGCCCTTCCTCTCTGACAAGTTCGATATCACAGCTCATCCCAATTACAAGTTTTTATCCGATTATGACAAGAAAAACGAATTTGACATAGAGCGTTTTCTGTCTACGAAACTCAAACCGAAGCCGGATGATGTTTTTGACGTGTATGAAATAGACACATCCGAGGAATCCGTCTCAGACTAAGAAGAAAAGGTGTTCTGTGAGAGGATACGGGAAATGCGCCTTCAAAACAATATTTTTGAAGAAAGGAAAAACTGGAACGCTCCATTTTGTTCCGGTTTTGGTATCTCATTATGGCATTTTTTACTTCTGCTGTTGGCGTTTTGAAGACCCTGGTCATCGCGCTGGGCGCGGGCCTCGGCGTGTGGGGGATTGTCAATCTCCTGGAAGGGTACGGCAACGACAACCCCGGCGCAAATGCTCATAGCACATAAAGTAACAGCATATTAGACAGCCTACCCACTATTCCGATTATTTACAGAAACATCGCCAGTTACAACGCCAAGTAGCTGACGATGTTTCTGGCGTATCTGATGATATTGCTTATAATATTACTGAATCCTGCCTACAGCACATATGCAACCGGTGGCTTGCAATCACCTTCTATCTCATATACAAGTAATGTCTGTCTGGTCCCAGTGTAGTGTATCAATCATAGACAGCAAAACAGGCATTATCGAAACTCCCCTGTCTTCACTTGGGAATTTTGCTTAAACCGCAGATTTTTCAAAGCAATATAGACTCCATCCTCCAGATTAGAGGCAGTCACCATATCTGCGGCCCGCTTCACTTCTTCCGGAGCATTCCCCATAGCGATTCCGAGTCCCGCATACCGTAGCATCTCCAGGTCAACAAAATTGTCTCCGCAGGCGACAGTTTCCTCTCTGTCAATCATATAGAGCGTATGCAGTTTTTCTACCGCACTCCGTTTCGATACGCCCTTTGCTGTGACTTCGAGATAGATCGGTCCGGAACGCAGGAAATCCATCATAGGAAATTCCCGCATAGCGCGTTCCTGGAGCTGTAAAATCTGTAACGGCGCACCCATACAGAGCTGCTTGTGTACATGCGGGACTGACTGCACCGCCGAGCGCAGCAGACCTTCCAGCGGTTCGTGCTGCGACCGTCCTGCTTCCCGGCAGATGTGCTGATTCTGCGCACTGTCTACCAGCCAGACATTGTAGAGGTAGGTGCTGACATTCACCTCTGGAAAGGCACTGTCCGCAAACTCTTTGAAGCGGATTGCATCCTCCGCCCGCATCCCCTGGTCGAACAGGATCGAACGGTCTGTACTTAAAATCAGGCTTCCGTTATAGCAGATGATTGGCCCGCATATCCCCGCCTGCTGTGATACCGGCTCGATTGCGGCTGGCGAACGGGCGGAACACAGGATCACCGAAATACCGCGCTTTTCCAGGTGCTTCAGCAGCTTTCTCGTACAGGGGGACACCTGATCATTGGCATCCAGCAGCGTACCGTCAATATCCAGAAAAACCATGGAATACGTCCGCATATCCTAAATCCTCCTTAGATTCATGCGGCAAGCGCCGGTTCCGTCCTGTGGAACCGGCGCTCAGAACCGCATTACAGATTGTTTTGAAAAAATTTCTGTACAGCGGCAATAGCCTCCGCTTCGTGCGGGCCGTCCGCAGCGACTGTCACTTCGTCTCCGCATTTGACGCCGAGATTCATTAGACGCATCAGCTGCGTTGTCCTGGCAGTTTTGCCGTCTTTGGTTACGGTAATAACCGTGTCAAGATATTCTTTTGCCAGTTTGGATATCTGACCGGCAGGACGGGCGTGAATGCCCAACTCGTCCTCAATCATGTATGTGAATGATCTCATTCCTGAACACTCCTTATGGATTCCAAGATCTGTTCCACATTGCGCCGCCCGTTGCGGATGCTCAGATTGACGATGAACGTAAGCAGAAGACTGACGCCGGTCAATACTGCTGCGCAGATGCCCAGTATAAAGAACACGCCGCTGCGTTGCAGTCCGAAAATGGCAAACACCAGAAAAACGGATGTCAAAATAAACAGATTTCTTCTCCAGCCCCCGATTTTTGTCAGGGCTTCCTTCTGCTTCTGCGCTTCCTCCAGCGCCTGCCGCTTGGTCAGCATAACGTGTTCCTCCTCTGTTTTCAGATCAGTAAGCCAGCTTCGGATCGAAGAAGCCAAGCAGAACGCCCACAAAGGCGACCACGACCAGAATCAGCATAACGACAACAGGACTCAGGCGCTTCTTGCTCAGCAGATACCAGCAGATCAGCACAAATATGGCGCTGAGAATGGAGGGATAGACATCGTCCAGTGTTTTTTGCAGGTTTACGATGACCCGATCTTCGTCGCCGATCATTTCAAACGAGGTTTTGATGTTGATCCAGCTGGCGGTGACGCCGCCGATGACCATGGTGCCCAGCATGATGATGGATTCACGTATGGCGTTGGCTCTTTCACCCACCAGGATTTCCACAGC
>CAMWQV010000384.1 GCA_947176425.1 uncultured Clostridia bacterium | reverse complement strand
GGCGATGATACAATCGACTGCGGACTTTTTAATTTTGCTTATGAAAAAGCCTTGAAATCAAGGGAATAGCGGGATGCTGGGGGTGCAAGTGGCCCCCGGCATCCCGCTTTTTTGTTTTGCTAAGGAGGGATAATGTTGAGGAAGGTTTAGAATTTTGAACCCTCCCCCTACCCACGATAGGGAAAATTAAAAGGTTGGAGGAATCGTTGAAGGGTTGCAGAGACACAAGGTTCCCCCAAGGTAAAGACATGATATTTTTATCGGTACCTTATCCAGAAAAAGCGTTAGCAATAGTAAAATGAATATTATCTATAACTTCATTTTGAATAACACATATTCTTGATTTTGCAACGAAAATTGGCTACAATACGAGTTACCGTTAGCGGAATGATAATTCCGGCGAGGAGCAGTAGGCCACTGAGCCAAACCGGAAGAAAGGAGCGACAACAATGCGTGTGAACGGTCTTACCCTCACATATAAGAACGGTGTCAATACTGTACTGGCGAAAAACAGGACTAATTTTCAGGTTGGCGATCTGCTTTGTCAAATCTTTCAGGGCCAGACGCTATACAATATCAGCGATATTGTCCGGAACTGCATCGGTATGTGCCCAATGCGGGATAACACGCTGACGCAAAATGAGATTGAAGAAGCCGAGCGGTATATCCTGAAATTGCTCCTCTACGATGACTTTTTCCCAGCACAGCGGCTCGCACAGGGCAGCTTCATCCGCTGTATGGAAGAGTACCGTGCCTTGGACAGCAGCACTGCCAGCCGTCTCCTCATACAGGAAAAAGAGCGAGCCATGATTAATGATCTACCTTTCGATAACATCGGTTTCAGCACGGTCGGTGAATTTCTGAGGCTCTGCTATAACAATTATTACATTGATCTGATTAGCGGGATCAACCTCTTCACAGCTACCTCTGCCGTTTGGTCTGGTACTGCTATTGAAAAAGAGCAGGCGCACTATGATGAGCTTTGCGCCGCCCTTCATGACAGCAGCGTAGTTCCGGGAATAGTAATGCAGACATCGTATGACGCATCCACCGGCACTTTCGGATGTAGCTTCGTCATCAGCAGCTTTCTCGCAATGGCGGTCTTTGAGTTTTCCCACTTGGCGGAATCGGCCACCAAGATCAGACGATGCCAGAACCCTGAGTGCAGAAAGTTTTTCACTGCTAAACGGTCTTCCGCAAAATACTGCGGTTTTCCTGCTCCGCAGTGTCCTGGACGGACGTGTAACGACTACTATCCACAGTTTGTCTACCGCGAGAAGGTGCGTGCAAGTGAGCTGGACCATCTTATCAAAAATGCCAAGGGCCGACTGTATAATGCACGACGACGACATCCTAAACAGGTAGAGGGCATCGATAAGCAACTGAGTGACCTGACGATTTATGCCCCCAACAAAAAACAGCAAGTGCTGGATGGGGCTTTACCGATGACGGATTTCCGCAAATGGTTGGATTCGCACAAACTGGAGGAGGAAATTGAATGACAAACGATATAATGGATAAGGATAATACCATGTCCGTGGGGTTAAACAAGCCTCAAGGGATTGATGCAGAACCGACCCGGCAGTATCCGACGTATGACGAAATCCGAGCTGGAAAGCTGGTAGATGAAGTGATTGCTACTATAAAGGATGACCGTTCAAATACCAAGCGTGCCATCTCCGCTGATATTGCATCTACGGCAAGAGTACAGAACCAGAACGACTGTGTGATCGCCGCTTGCGAAAAGGAACTGCAACGGCGTGACCTGTCGGATGAACGGCGTAATGAGCTTCTTGATCGTATGAGCTGGGCAGCAGAAACAACGGCTTATGCAAATGCAAATAGCCGTGAATTTCTGCACCAGCAGCTGGATCACTCGCATAAGCTTCCTTGGAAAATAATACTGTTCTTTGCGGCACTTGCTGTTGGCGGTATTAGCAGCACTGCCCTAACCCGTGCTACAGCATAGAGCGTATGGTGATACCCCGGAGTGTTTACGCTCCGGGGTGTTTTGAGTTATACCTGTTAGAATATGATAGCGTTATCCAAGAATTTTTTAAGAAATTCCTGCAGTTTCTCTGCCCAGCTACGATAGTGCTTGTGACCTTATCCAGTTCCCTAATGGACTCAGACCTGGTGTACTCCTCCACCAGCAGTTCGGTAAGATGAATCAGCCAAGGCTTATGATCTTGGGCGAAAGAAACGAATTCCTAGCTTAGTGCAAGGTAGCAATTCGCAGCATAATAGGTAGTGGGAGCCGCAATCTCGTAACTCTCTATATCACCATCCTTGTTCTTATGGTCAAGACATGATACCGCAATGGTCGTGTGTGCCTGTTTGAGAGGCTCATAGGCACAGCCTTCCCAGTACACGAGGATAGTCTTTAGCTTATCCCCGCATGGAACATAGTCGGGATTGGGAATGCGGTAAGGCACCGCCTCAGCCCACCTCATATAATCATAAAGACATTCATATTCGGCTTGAAGCACGGCATACTACTCATACATTCTTCCGTCAAAGGAGGCCCGTATGCCTGAATACAACACATTCTTTGAAAAGTTGGCCCAGGAGCGTAATATCTCCGTGGAGGAAATGCGATCTATCATTGCGGCCCGTATTGCTGCTGGTATGAATGATCCAGATTCTGTACGTCGAGCGCAATGGGAGAAGATACCCCATACCGGAGAGGTACCTACGCCAGAGGAATGGCTGCGATATGTGGTAGAGAAATTGGAGGCCGAAGGACTGTCTGACCTGCTGCGATGGTATCCAAACCTCTAGCAAGGACTTGTCATGAACAGCGGAAAACACGCACTACAGTGGTTTTCCACCGCTTTTACGCCGTATTATGAACTCCGTTTCAGAAGAGACGATCATTTGCCCTCCAGCGTTTTCATGCCCTCAATAAAAAGGTCTAATGAGAACTCAAAGCTCTCTTCCGCTGAGGGATGATCGCTGAATCCTCCATGGTTAATCAGCAGAGCAAATCCTTGGAAAAGGCTCCGCATGGTCCGGATCAGATGGCCACAAGCCGCATCAGAAATATTCAAAGAAACCATGATCTTGCGTATCACCACGAATAATTTAGAACTGGCCTCTGCTGTTTTCTCATCGTTATATCTGTTATATATGAGCATTATATCGAAAATGCCTGGATTTTTGACCGCATAATCATAAAATGCGTAGCACATGGCCCGAATCGCATCATATCCGCTCACACCGATTACAGCATCAAGCATACAAGTCTCCATCTTTTTCCAGCCATAGATCATTACCTCTCGCTTCAAGTCATCCAGGCTCTTAAAGTAGTAATACAAGGAAGGAGATTGGATGTCCAATTCCTGGGCCAGCATTTTCAGCGAGACATTTTTTCTCCATACTCATTCGCTATCTGAGCGGTTCTGCTCAAAATGATATCTCTGTCTATCTGCGTTCGTGCCATCTTGACTACCCTCCACCCTAATGATATAATAGCACAGGCTAATCGAATTAGATTTCTTAAACCGATATACCTGTCTCAATTATACCTAATCAAATTAGAAAATGCAAGCTCTTGACCGTTAGTTGCCTGTGCGTCTCCACATTAATCATTAAATAAGCAAAGGGGGACTATGTGAATATTGAATATATCCTTCCAAACAGTTAGGGGAGGAATCTTTTTGTGAGGAGATGCCTTACGAAAGGGCCGGTCCGCCTTGTGCGAATTGACCCTTTTGGTGTTTTTACGATGGGAAGTACGC
>CAMWQV010000383.1 GCA_947176425.1 uncultured Clostridia bacterium | reverse complement strand
CCCATAAGGTACGCCCTGCCCTGATTATTTGTCCGGGAGGGGCTTACCGCTGGCGTTCTCCCAGGGAAAAAGACTCTCCCGCATTTGCATTCCTGTCCATCGGGTATCAGGTCTTTATTCTGGAATATTCCTGCGGGGCGCAGGCGGGAGGGTACCGTCCTCTCCGGGAACTGGCTGACGCTGTATGTGAAATCCGCAGAAATTATGAACAGTGGCATATTGATCCAAATAAAATTGCCGTACTGGGCTTTTCCGCCGGAGGGCATTTAGCCGCCAGCCTGGGCGCGCTGTGGAATGATGAGGAATTGGCTTTGCCTCCGCAGGCGAAACCGGACGCATTAGTGCTGTGCTATCCGGTTATCAGCACCAGAGAATTTTGCCATGAAGAATCTGCGGTAAATGTCTCCGGCGGGGACGCGGCAGTTCGGAAAAAACTCCACCTTCCGGACCGGATTACACCGGATTTTCCCCCCGCATTCCTGTGGCACGGCGGGGAGGATACCAGCGTACCGCCGGAAAACAGCCTGATGCTGGCGGCAGAATTACGGAGGAATCAAGTACCGTTTGAATTCCATCTCTTTGGTTCGGGCGCGCACGGGATATCCACCTGTACGCAGGAAGTGGAGACGCCGGACGAAGTTTGCCGGGCGTGGCTGCCCCTGTGCAAGACTTGGCTCAACCGAAGATTCCGGTACGCGCCGTAAGCAGGCATTCAGCATAAAAACTAAAAAGCGGGCTTTCCTTAATGGATGGCCCGTTTCTGTTTTAGAATATCAGAACATAAAGGAGGAATGAACATGCAGATCGGAATCCGGCTGCACGATGTTAACGCAGGTTTGACTCCGGAGTTTCAGACACTGGAAAGCCGGGCAGAGACGGCTAAAGCGGAAGGGTTTTCCTGTGTCCATCTGGCGTTTTCCAAGGTGATAAAAGGCGTGACGTTCGACAACTGCGCCCTCACGGAAGGTCTTGCCATGTATACCAAGCGGGTTCTTACCGGCAGCGGACTGGATACGGCGGTGCTGGGGTGCTATCTGAATCTGGCACACCCGGACCCCATTAAGCTGCAAGACATCCAGAGCCGGTATTATGGACATCTCCGTACTGCCGCTCTCATGGGAGCCGGTGTAGTCGGTACGGAGACAGGCGCACCAAATACGGAATACAAGACAGATGCCAACACTCATACAGAAGAAGCGCTGAATATCCTGATTCGTGGACTGGCGCCGGTGGTGGAGTGTGCGGAGCATTGGGGTGTGTCTGTTGCCATTGAGCCGGTATGGAAACATATTGTCTACAATGCGGAACGTGCTGAGCAGGTCCTTCGCGCCATTGCCAGTCCTAATCTGCGCATTATTTTCGACCCCGTGAACCTGCTGTACGCCGGGAACGCCGGGGAGCGGGACCGGATTATCGGCGATGCCATTGACCGTCTGGGCGAGCAGGTGGCGGTGGTCCACATCAAAGATTTTGTCCGCTCTGGAGACGATTTGAAGGCCGTTGCCGCCGGAACAGGGGAAATGGATTACACACGGATTCTTCGTTTCATGAAAGAGCGCAAGCCTTATATCCAGGCTACGCTGGAGAACACAACAAATGATAATGCCGTGACAGCCAGGGAGTTTTTGGAGAATAAGTACAATGAAATATGAACAGCATAAAGCAAGCGATATCCGGCTGGCCTATATTGGCGGCGGTTCCCGAGGCTGGGCATGGAAATTCATGACTGATTTGGCGATGGAGCCTGCTTTAAGCGGTCAGGTGATTCTCTATGATATTGACCGGGGAGCGGCAGAAGCCAACGCAGTCATCGGCAATAAAATCGATCAAATGCCCGCGGTCCGGGGCAGATGGCGGTATACAGTAGCCGATTCGCTGGAAGACGCGCTTACCGGGGCGGATTTTGTGGTCATCTCCATTCTGCCCGGTACGTTTGACGAGATGGCGGTGGATGTACATATGCCGGAACGGTTGGGGATCTGGCAGCCGGTGGGAGATACAGCAGGACCCGGCGGCATGATGCGCGCTCTGCGGACGCTGCCTATGTTTGTTCCCATCGCCGAAGGAATCAGGGATTTTTGTCCGAAAGCTTGGGTCATCAATTACACCAATCCCATGTCCCTGTGTGTGCAGGTTTTGTACTGTGTGTTCCCGCAGATAAAAGCGTTTGGGTGCTGCCATGAGGTATTTGGCACACAGGCGCTGCTGGCGTCGGCGGTGGGAGAAGAACTGGGCATTCCCGCTCCGCAGCGCCGGGACGTTCATGTAAACGTAATGGGCATCAATCACTTTACTTGGTTTGACAGCGCGTCCTATAAGGGCATTGATCTGTTTCCTGTATACCGGCATTTTGTGGAGCGGCACTATGAGGACGGTTTCAGCGAGCCGGGACAGCATTGGACGGATTCGCCTTTCCACTGCGCTCACCGGGTTAAATTCGACCTGTTCCGGCGTTACGGATATATAGCCGCTGCCGGAGACCGTCATCTGGCGGAATTTGTGCCTGAGTATTTACAGGACCCTGATACAATAAAACACTGGAAGTTCAGTCTGACCAGTGTGCAGTGGAGAAAGGACGACCTCCGGCAGCGGCTGGAACAGAGCCGTAAAATGGCCTCCGGAAAGCGGGAAGTGGATATGGAGCCGTCCGGAGAGGAAGGCGTCTTGCTTATGAAGGCGCTGGCAGGTCTGGACCGGATGGTCAGTAATGTGAATCTGCCCAATACCGGACAGATTGCGAACCTGCCTCTGGGAACCGTGGTGGAAACCAACGCCGTATTTTCATACGACAGCGTCCGTCCGGTACTGGCAGGTCCCATGCCGGAGGAGCTGTACCGGCTGACGGTTCCTCATACAGAAAATCACGCCCGCATTTTGCAGGCGGCTCTCCGGCAGGACCGGGAACTGGTGGTGCAGGCTTTTCTGAACGACCCCAACACGGCGTCAAAATGTACGGATAAAGAAACTGTCCGCTGTCTGGTAGACGACATGCTCACCGGTACCGAAAAATATCTTCCGAACGGGTGGAAAAAATAGACAGAGCAAAAGGGAGGGGCACAATGCCTCTCCCTTTTATTGATATATCCGTATATTTATACATTTTCCCCCTGTTCGGTCCGGAAGGAGTCCGGAAGTCTGACTTCAGGCATCAGTTCCTGATCGATAATTTCCAGCATTTTCGTCATATTTTCGCACTCCTGCGGAGTAAACCGTTCCATGATTCGATCCATAACCTGGGCAATATACGAGGAACTGATATTATAATAGTCGATATATTTTTGCGTAACCTCCAGATGGTATTCCCGCCGGTCCCGCTGAGACCGTATTTTTCGGATATAGCCTTTCTGCATTAGACAGTTGACTTTATAAGCCGCGTTTGGTGTAGAAATACACATAAATGCGGCGAATTCGGCAACTGTCGGGCTTCCCAAGGCATAGATACTTTCCATACAGAATGTTTCCATCGTAGTCAGACTGGACTCGCGTGTCTGAAAGCGGCGGAAAATTTCCTGATAGAAATGCAGCTTAAATTTCGTGTAGACGGCAGTAAACGTGTCTTTTAACAAAACGGCTCCCTCTTTTCCTCTTCATTTTGCTGACAGTATATCAGTTCTTAGAGAAAATGGCAAGCCGCTGTTTTCACTTTACAAAAAATGTCAATTCCGCGGTGCAGGCGATTTGACCGTCAACCTTTGCCGTGCAGGTGCCGACGCCTACCGGTCCCCGCTGTTTTGTCAGTACGCATTCC
>CAMWQV010000382.1 GCA_947176425.1 uncultured Clostridia bacterium | reverse complement strand
ATATACAGCAGGTAACCAATTCATTTGATCGTGGGCGGAATCGGGCATTTTTGACGGTCATCTACCGTTCTGGTGTTGTGGAAAAGACAGCTGCCTATCAATCGGAGGGACAGGCACATTTGAAGGAGCTGATAGAGCACAGTCAGGATTTGTCTGATCATGGTATCCAACTAGTGCAGGCGACGTTGAAAAATGGCGTCTACACGATGCCATATATTGATGCGGAAGTTGGGCAGGCTTATTTAAGAAGACTCATTTTTGCAGACAAGGATAAATTTCTGCAAGAATTGGATCATTTCCGGGATTTAATTTTGCAGTCTTCTGAGATTATAAAACCAGATATTGGAGATGGTTGGGGTGCAGTTCTACGGTATGGATATATAGATATGGTACCGTTAAACAGCTTCCACCAGAACGGTACGTTTGTTTTTTATGATCAGGAGTTTCGCAAGGAAAACTATCCGGCCAACGCAATTATCACGCGCATGATTACAACTTTTTATGCAGGGAGTATGGAGTTTGAGAAAATCATTTCGATGGGGTCCCTATTCGACCGTTATGGTTTGACGGCACATCTGGAGCATTGGCGGAAGATGGAATGGGATTTTCTGGTGGACATACGCAAAGAAAAAGAACTCCGCATCTACCACGAACAGCATCGTCGAAACGGCGATTTGGCCTACTCCAACCGCCAGCGAATGAATTACGCTGGGGAGGACTACGAACGTCTATTTGTGAATATCTTCCGCAATGCAGACACGCGGAAACTGATTCTTTTTGGGTCAGGTGCATATGCAAAGAAGTTCCTTGCGCTGTATAGTCAAGATTACCCGGTATATGCTATTGTAGACAATAATAAGGAGCAGTGGGGGAAGAATCTGGAGGGAGTCCCTATCCACTCCCCAGAATTGCTGCAACAGCTGCAAAGCGGGGAATACAAGGTTCTTATCTGCATCAAAAATTATCTGTCTGTGATGAAGCAGCTGGACAAAATGGGAGTAGCGGAGTACAGCATTTTTGATTCGCAAAAGGACTATCCCAGAAAACGAAAACCGATAGTACAGTCACAGGAAGCGTCCAAAGACACGCCTCGGAAGAAATACCATATAGGCTATATTGCAGGCGTTTTTGATCTGTTCCATATTGGTCATCTGAATATGTTCAAGCGTGCAAAAGAGCAGTGCAACTATCTCATTGTGGGTGTGGTAACGGATGAGGGTGTCCGCAAATTCAAGAAAACAGAAGCATTTGTATCGTTTGAAGAACGGATAGAACTGGTGCGGTCCTGCCGCTATGTGGACGAAGCTGTGGAGATTCCGCTTAACTACGGTGGAACCCGTGATGCCTGGCGGCTGCACCATTTTGATTGCCAATTTTCCGGCAGTGACTACATAGATAATCCAGACTGGCTGGAAGAGAAGGCGTTTCTGGAAGAGCATGGTGCGGAAATGGTGTTTTTCCCTTACACAGAGAGTACCAGTTCCAGCAAACTCAAGTTGTTGATTGAATCAAAGCTGCTGTAGAGTAGCCGAAAATTACAAGAATGGAGCAACCTATGGATATTAGTTGTTCACCGCTGGCGCTCGTAGCGCCAAGATTCCCCAAGCAGGGGGTGTCGGATATAGCGGACATTGGTTTTCAGAATATGTGTCTGGACATCATCCTCTGCTGCTCTCCCTGGGAGTTGAGGGGGTACGGAAAATCTGTGCCAGCCAATGCTTCCCAAGATCCCCGAACCCTGCATATCATGAAGGACCCAACAGCACTGGGGGACTGTTTTGATGGCATACTGGGACAGTGCCGTGAGAAGCATCTGCATATCCCGATTGCCCGGGGCGCTTTTCTGCCGCGGGATACAAGACGCGGAGATCTGTCTGAGCTGCTGGCCCGCATTCATGAAGAGAGCATCCGTTTATGTGGGAAAATAGGCTGCCGGTATCTGGTGATTCGTCCGCTGTTTGCAGGCGTACCACGTGAGGAAATATGGAGTACAAATGAGGCGTATTATCTGCGTCTGGCCAAAGCCGCAAGGAAAAACCAAGTAATGATTCTGCTGGAAAATCAGTGCCGGGATTTGGACGGACACCTGATACGGGGTCTCTGTGCAGAGGGCTGGGAGGCTGTGGAGTGGGTAGACCGCCTCAACAAAGCAGCCGGTGAAGAGCGCTTTGGTTTTTGTATGGATGTAGGAGTGTGCAGCCTGTGCGGTATAGGAATGCGGGAATTTGTTCTGACACTGAGGAACCGTCTCAAGGCGGTGGTTCTCCGTGATTGCGACGGCAACCAGGAGACTTCACAGCTGCCTTTTGCCTGCGTCGGCAGCGGAGGACATCAGACGGATTGGCTGAATCTGATCCGCGGACTGAGGGATACAGGGTTTGACGGGCAGCTGATTCTGGATTTTCCTGATACTGCTGCTGCATTCTCTACCTTGCTTCGTCCGCAGCTGATGCAGCTTGCGAAGGCAACAGCGGACTATTTCAGGTGGCAGATCGAGATTGAGAGTCTCTTGAAAAAGCATCCCTCTCGTGTCCTGTTTGGAGCGGGGAATATGTGCCGGAACTACATGAAATGTTATGGAGAGCAATATCCGCCGCTGTTCACCTGCACAAATAATCCGGCCAGCTGGGGCAAAGAATTCTGCGGCCTAGAGGTCAAGCCGCCGGAGAGCCTGCTGGAGCTTCCGAAGGACTGCGCTGTCTTTATCTGCAACATTTACTACCGCGAGATTGAGGAACAGCTGCGGAAGATGGGAATCAAAAATCCGGTGGAATACTTCAACGATGAGTATATGCCAACATTCTATTTTGACCGGCTGAAGGAGCGATGAAGATGCACAAAATAGGCGTACAAACAAAAAATGCCGTCGTAGACGAGAATCCAGCTGAGGGCTTCAAACTTCTTAATCAGAAAGGCTTTTCCTGTGCGGATTTCAGTCTGAACGACTATTTGCGAAATACCGAACTTTACCGGTTCAAAACAAATGCTTTCTTCAACCAATCGGAACAGGAACTGGAGAAATTTTTTACGCCCCATAAACAAGCAGCTAAGGCGGAGGGAATTACCATTAATCAGATGCATATGCCCTATCCAATCTATGTACCTGCTGGCAGTCAAAAACTCAATGAGTATCTTTGGAATGTGGTTGCGCCAAAAAGTCTGCGGGTATGTGCGTTTTTTGAATGTCCATATATCGTGGTTCATGGCTTCAAGCTGGCACGGTATCTTGGCTCAGAAGAGGCCGAGTGGGCAGAGACGGAACGGTTTCTGGAATCTCTTATACCTGTAGCAAAGGAACTGGGGATCACGATATGTATTGAGAATCTGTACGATGGAATTGGTAGGCATCTGGTGGAGGGTCCCGGCTGCGACGCAAAAAAGGCAGCGGAGCGGATCGATCGGATGAATAAGAAATATAAGGCGGAGGTTCTGGGATTCTGTTTTGATACAGGACACGCAAATATCGTGGGACTTGATTTTGAGAACTTTCTTACAACGCTGGGAGGACGTTTGAAAGTCCTGCACATTCATGATAACGACGGAAGCAGAGATTTACATCAGGTCCCATTTTCGTTCACCAGAACAAGGGAAAACCATCCCTCTACGGATTGGGACGGATTTATTCGGGGACTGAAAGCGATACGTTTTGAGGGAGTACTCAGCTTTGAAACCGCACCTGTCCTTATGTCCTTCCCGTCAGAATTGAGGAATGAGACGTTGGGATTTATTGCAAGAATTGGAGAATATTTCGC
>CAMWQV010000381.1 GCA_947176425.1 uncultured Clostridia bacterium | reverse complement strand
CGATTACGGTGTGAAGAAGCCGGATCGGCGTTTCTTTGACATCCTGCTTCAGGAACAGGGCATCCGACCGGATCGGGCGGTCATGATCGGTAACGACGGCGTGTGTGACATCCAGGGCGGAAAGGCCGCGGGGCTGGATACGTTCTATATCCGTTCCAATATTTCCCCTGACGAACCAACGCCTGACGCGGACTTTGTGCTAAAAAATATGGACTTGAGGCGGGCGCTGGAGATTCTGTTGGAGGATACCCGTTTTATTCCACCGTCTCAATAGAGTCTACAACACTCAATTTACTGGTAATGTCAAATGATGCAAAAAATTCAAAAAACTTATTGCTAAAATCCATCTTTTGTGATATACTGCCGCACAAAGCTGTATCGCTGGAACTGCAATACCTAAACAAACGAGATGCTCCTAATCTTACGATAAACTTCAAATTGTTAAGGAGGTTCTTTCCTATGAAACTGTTTATAATTGTTGATTTTCAGAACGATTTCGTCAACGGCAGCCTCGGCTTCCCCGGCGCCGAACTGCTGGACGAAGGAATCCTGCAGGCAGCGCAGAAGGCTTATGCCGAAGGTGCATTGATTGTTGTAACCTATGATTCTCATGATGAGAATTACCTGAATACACGCGAGGGAAAAGCCCTACCTCTTCCCCATACAATTGTCGGAACTTCCGGCTGGGTTCTTTATGGTAAAACCGGCGAATGGGTCAAGACAGTCCCTCATATTGTCCTTAAAAAGAAAACCTTTGGGTGTGCGCCAGAGGATTTATTGAAGATTTCTGACGGCGTAACGGAAATTGAGATGTGCGGTCTTGTGACCAATATGTGCGTTCTCTCCAATGCCTGCTGCTTCCAGGCGAGATATCCGGAAGCGCAGATCTCCGTCCATGCCAATCTCTGCGCCAGCTTTGATTCTGACCTGCATCAGAAAACTTTGGATGTCCTGAAAGGCATTCAGGTGAACATCATCAATAATTCTGAAGACTGCTGAGTCCTTTTGGTTTGCTACAGGAACTTTTGTATAAAATCCCGGCTTTTAGGAAAGAAAAACTTCCGTTTTATTCTGTTTTGAAAAATAAGATGCTGCGCAGTCAATTAGGGTTCCTGTAGTTCGTGTCCTGCAAATTTACCCCGACTTCGGATAAGTTCTTATTTTTTTCGTATTAAAGCCGAAGTAATAAATAAACCACCAAAATTTGTGAGGAGGAGTACATAGTGAAAATACGGGACGCAAAACAAGCATATTCTGCACAATTGGACATTTTACGCAATAAAAAGCAGGCACTTACAAACCTTTTGAAAGATCAGGAAAACAGAGGACCGGCGGTCTGCGCCTTTGACCGGGTAGAAATATCTCGCGAACTGTCTGTAGTTAATTCTCAGTATGAAGCTACGCAGAGCATTATGGAAAATATTGTCAACAAAGAGAACTTAATTCGCGACAGTGAGACCGCTAAACAGCAGAGTGAAGCTGCCGCCAAGCAGGCAGAAGAAATGATGAAGATTCTGGAAGTCTACCGGCGAATTGCCTCAGGCGGCAAAGTCCCTCCAGAGGATGAGAAAAAGCTGATGGAGTACAGTCATGAAATGTATATGGCTGCAAAAACAGCGGCTATGATCGCCAAGCAGAATGATAAAGAATACGACTCCCTTTGGGAAGATGAAGAAGAATCCGGCGAAATAAAGGATGCAAGTGAGATTGCTGGTGACACAGAGATTTCCGTTCCTGCACCGGAGACTGCTGCGGCAGATGCATCCGCAGAATAAAATAATTGATGGGATAAGTAGAAGCTCCGGAGTATATTCCCCGGAGCTTCTGTTTATCACTTACAGTTTTTCCATAATATCCAGCAAATGCTGATAACTATCTATATCATGATACACAACATCTACGGAGGAAAGTCTGCTGAAAAGTTGTTTTGCGCATTTAATTTTTGCACTTTCTATCGGTTTTAACTTTAATGTCTCCATTGTGCCTTTTGTTTCGGCAATAAAGAAGATGTGTTTAACTGTTCCCTTGTTAAACGCAATCGCCCAATCCGGAGAATAGTTTCCGACAGGAGTTGGGATGGAAAAACTCCTCGGCAATTTCGCATATACGCATACTTCTTCTGCCAAATCCAGATTCTCAACAAATCTTCGCTCTATACTCTGTCCGTCTTTTGCATAACCGTCGGTAAATACATAGTCCTGTACATTCTTTTTTGCACGATATGCCCGTGAAAAATCCGTGTTTTTTTCTGCCGTAAAGACAGCGCTGTCATAGGTGCCGTCAATTTGATGATAGGTGATCTGGTCTACAATCACTGCTGCTTTCTGTTCGTTGATGAGTTTAACGACTTTGGCAATGAACTCTTCCGGATTGTTCTTAAACATAGAAAAAATATAAGGTTTGATTCCAGCAAGAATTTTAGCGGAAGATTTTCTCGTCAGTTTTGTCCATTCTGCAATTTTGCCAATTAAATCATATTTGACCGAACTGCTTCCCGCTCGTTCCAATGCAACGGTTTTGCTGGATTGCGATGTGAAGCCAGCTCCGTTTTTCAGCTTCTCCAAATCCAAATCCTGCCCTTGCTTCCCGGTTGTGACAGTGTATTGCAGCTTGGCAACAAACAGCTTTTCGTCAATATGCGCAATTGCTTTTTGAATAAGTTCTTCACTGTCAAATTCAACTTTATAGGCGTATTTGTGGTTAATATAGTTCCAAAGCGTTTGGAATTCTTCCTTGTAAAAGTTATCATTCAGCGCATTTTCCTGGATTTTTGTCTCGTGACCATTATGGATCATTTCATCTAACGTATGTTTGTCAAAAATGCTCTGGATAAGCGCATGAACGCCGCCGGAGATTTCTGTACAGCTTTCCGGCACAGGTGCCAGTACACTGTTTGCCAAATCTGCACGGTATTTGTCCGTTATCTGGTCGTCATCATCAATGTAGTCGTTTTTAATCAAATAGCGGTAAATATCCCTTCCCTGCTTCTCCGAAATGGTAACGTCATAACCATAGACAACAAGGTTCTTGCCAATAAAATACTCCGCTGTGGCCTTCGTAGGACGCTCATACAAATCTTCCCGGATACCCTGCTGTAAACTGGCAACAAAGTCCCGGTATCCGTCCGACGCGATGACGGTCAGCTGATTGATCTGCTGCACCTGTGAACCCAACGTATCCGCATCCATACGGTCGCCGTTTTGGTTCACGCACAGGCGCAGTCCGCGGCCTACCTCCTGCCGTTTTTGGGTTGGAGAACTGCCGCCGTGTTTCAGGGTGCAGATTTGAAAGACATTCGGATTATCCCAGCCTTCCCGCAGGGCGGAGTGGGAAAAGATAAAACGCACAGGATTTGCAAAAGAAAGCAGCCGTTCCTTGTCCTTCAAAATCAGATCATATGCGGAAATATCGTCGCTTTCATCACTGCCGCGCTTGACGGAACTGTCCACTTTGCGTCCCTTTTTGTCGATGCTGAAATATCCGGCGTGGGTTTGCCTGACTTCTATCCTGCGGAGATACTGTTCATAGGGGGTATCATACAGCGTCAGATATTCATTCAAAATATCGGTATACTCCTGTTCAAAAATATCGCCGTACTCGGAGTTGACCTCATTTCCGTCTTCATCATACTGACGGTATTTCGCCACTTCATCAATGAAGAACAGCGAAAGGGTCTTAATACCTCTGTCAAACAGCTCATTTTCCTTCTCAAAATGGGAACGGATCGTTTCTCGAATCTGAACCCGCCGCAAATCAG
>CAMWQV010000380.1 GCA_947176425.1 uncultured Clostridia bacterium | reverse complement strand
ATGGTACTGGTCGAAAAGCTCCAATACGTCTGTCAAAAAGGCGCCTCCTTTCCTGTTTTTTTGAGATCTCATATGTTAGACGATTCACAGGAGGAAAACAGCACAAAAAAATAACTGCCCTCGCCGGACTTTTACCCGGTATGTCTACAGATGCCGGATAACGCTCAATCTTACAGGAATGTAAGGTTTCCGGCAGTTTTGTAAGGTAAAGCTATGGTATTGCTCCGGCCGGGGGACTATAATAGGGACTGTAAAACGAGAACGCCTTCAAAGGAGGATATAGATTATGCCGATTCTCGAAGTTAAGGACCTGAAAAAGATTTATACGACCCGATTTGGCGGACAGCAGGTACAGGCACTGTCCAATGTCAATTTTACGGTAGAGGCCGGGGAATACGCGGCGATTATGGGGGAGTCCGGCAGCGGGAAAACGACGCTGCTCAATATTTTAGCCGCGCTGGACAAACCCACCAGCGGAGAAGTCCTGCTGGACGGGAAAAACATCGTCAATATCAAAGAACGGGATATCGCCGCGTTCCGCAGGGACCACTTAGGCTTTGTCTTTCAGGACTTCAATCTGCTGGACACTTTTTCCATTCAGGACAATATCCTGCTGCCTCTGGTGCTGGCAGGACGCAGTTTTCCGGAAATGGAGCGGCGACTGCTGCCCCTGGCCCGGCAGTTAGGCTTGTCAGAGCTGCTGAAAAAATATCCCTATGAGATATCCGGCGGTCAAAAACAACGCGTCGCAGCAGCCCGCGCTCTGATTACAGAACCCCGGCTGGTGCTGGCCGACGAACCCACCGGCGCATTGGACAGCAAAGCGTCAGATAATCTGCTGCGGCTGTTCGGCCAGGTCAACGCCGAAGGACAGACAATTTTAATGGTCACACACAGCGCAAAAGCCGCCAGTCATGCGAAACGTGTGCTGTTCATCCGGGACGGCGAGGTGTTTCATCAGATTTATAAGGGGGTCAGCACAACGGAGGAGATGTATCAGAAGATTTCCGATACCCTGACCCTGCTGGCTGCGGGAGGTGAGGAAGATGCGTAATTCCAGACTGTTTCCCAAGCTGGCTTTACAGAACATCCGCAACAACCGGAAATTTTATCTTCCCTATGTGCTGGCTCTGCTGGGCAATGCGGCGGCAATGTACATCATGTCCGCGCTGGTCAACGATCCCGGTACCCGCTATATGACACCGGGACGGCCTAACGGATATCTGTATGTGGAGATGTTCATGACCATCGGCATGGGAATCGCGTTTATCTTTTCCGCTATTTTTGTCCTGTATATCAACGGTTTTCTCATCAAACAGCGGAAGAAAGAGCTTGGATTATACAATATTCTGGGCATGGGAAAGCGTCATATCGCGATGGTGCTGGTGTATGAGACGCTGTATATCGCTGTGCTGGGAATCGGCGGCGGCCTGCTGACCGGCCTCCTGCTGTACAAACTGGTCAGTCTGATTATCCATAAAGTCATGGCGATGCCGGTACCCTTTGGCTTTTCCGTCTCCTGGACCGGCATGGTGCAGACCGCGGGAATGTTCGCCTTGCTGCTGGCGGTGACGCTGCTGAACAATCTCAACAAAGTCCGCGCCTCCAATCCGATCGAACTGCTGCGCGGCGGAAATATGGGGGAACGGGAGCCGAAAACACGCTGGCTGCTGACTTTGCTGGGTATTGTGTCGCTGGGAGGCGGGTATTACATCGCGGTCAAGACCAAAACCGGTGCGGAGGCGGTCATGATGTATTTTGTCGCGGTGTTTCTGGTCATTATCGGGACGTACTGTCTCTTTACTGCGGTGAGCATTTTCGTCCTGAAAGCCCTGCGGCGCAGCAAGAAATTTTACTATCAGACCAGCCATTTTATCGGCGTCAGCGGAATGCTCCACCGGATGAAGCAGAACGCGGTGGGCCTTGCGAATATCTGCATTCTGTGTACGATGGTTATGGTTATGCTGTCCGGCACCCTGTCCCTGTATCTGGGCACGGCGGAGATCATTGAGCAGCAGTACCCGGGCGATATCAAAGTGACTGTCCGGTACGCGCTGGATACGGAGGAGCCGCCTTTTGATCCGGACGCTATGCTTGCTGTACTGACGGGGTTTACCGAAGACGCGGGTTATGAGGCGGTCAACGTCAAAGCCTGCGGCGAAGTGAACTTTGCAGTGGGAATGCTTCCGGACGGCAGCTATACGACAGACCGTTTCGTGCAGGGCGGCGCTGTATCGCTCTCCTGCATCACAGCGGAGGATTATGCCATCCTGACCGGCGAGACGCTGGAGCTGGGCAGCGGAGAGGTCGCCGCTTTCGGTGTCGAAGGCGATACGCTGACCATTCACTGGGTTATATCGGACGAGGATGCGGAAACGGAACCTGTGGAGCTGGGAGTCAGCACGTATTCCATCGTCGAAACGCTGAGAGAAAACCCCTATCAAAGTCCGCTGATCCTGCAAATGATAACAGTCGTCGTACCGGACGAGGAGACATTTCAGGACCTTTGGCGCCGGCAGGCAGCCGCTTATCAGCTGAATGCCAGTACGCTGATCTGGTCCGCTTATTGGGATGTTGCCCATCCTGGCGGAGAGCGGGCGTCACAGGAGGAATTGCAGGCTCTGGCAGACGCGCAGACAGAACGGATTGGGGACGGTGATTTTTACGCGGGAACCGGCGCCTGGAAATCCTGCTCCTCTTACCTGCTGAAATCTGACGGCGCGGAAGACGCGTATGGTCTGGCAGGCGGGTTCCTGTTTCTGGGCATCTTTCTGGGGTTCCTGTTCCTCATGGCTACGGTTCTGATTATCTATTATAAGCAGATTTCTGAAGGCTATGAAGACAAAGAACGGTTTGAGATTATGCAGAAAGTCGGTCTGAGCCGGGAAGAAGTACGGGCTTCGATCCGCAGTCAAGTTTTGATGGTGTTTTTCCTGCCCATCGCCGTCGCGTCGGTGCATATCGTGTTCGACTTTAATATGGTGGAGAAGCTGCTGACGCTGTTTTACCTGCACGATACGATGCTCACCATGCTCTGTACAGCGGGGACGGTACTGGTTTTCTTTGCGGTGTACGGTGCGGTGTATCTGCTGACGGCAAGGACGTATTATAAGATCGTAGAACGCTGAAAGGAACATAGCTATGGAAAGTACGGAATGGGCGTTGGCATTCGGGATGCTGTGCCTGATGCTGGGTACGCTGCTGACAGGTTTCAGCCGTCCGCTGTGGAGTATGCTGCACCGGCGCGGGCCGGACGGACGCAGAGCCGCGCCGGGAAGGAATGTATGGGTCCTGCGGGGGTTGGGATTTCTGCTGCTTCTGGCGGCCGGATGTGTGATCGCCATGAGCATCAAAGAAGTGATCCTGTTTTCGTAAAAAGGCGCAAAAAAAGGGCTTTGCATCTACGGCAAGCCCTTTTCCTGCTAAGAATAAGTGGGGCCAAACCAAACACTTCCGGCTAGTAAGCATTTCGCGAGGTCCCACCGTGTCAGAATCCTCCGACATAGGACCTGACCACTGTTGCTATCATACCACAACTTGTCCTATTCTGCAATAGGTAATTTTCGGTCGGCCGGTATCAAATAAATGTCGGGAAAATAGAAAAAGGGAGATGTCTGCGTCTATCCAAGTCTGGTATGCGTTGGTACAGCCTCAGTCAGTCAAAGGCTGACAGCCCTCTTAAAAGGGAGCCGCATCCCACCCGGACTTTGGCAGACGCAGCGCGGTCTGTTTCTCTATAAAAAATCCCTACAATTAT
>CAMWQV010000379.1 GCA_947176425.1 uncultured Clostridia bacterium | reverse complement strand
CCGCCGTAGCCGATAGCGGCATACATTTCATCCAGGCTTTGGAAGCCAATCCGTTCAAGAATCACAGGCAGGACCGCAGGATCTATAATTTGGTTCATCGCCAGGCCCGTGTGCTTCAGCTCGCTTTCAAACGACGCCCGGCCCTGGGCAATATTTTCTTCTCTGCGTTCCCGTTTGAACCACTGGCGGATTTTGCTGCGCGCTTCGCTGCTCTTGGCAATCTTTACCCAGTCGCGGCTGGGTCCGTGGGCGGCCTTCGAGGTACTGATCTCCACGATATCGCCGTTATGCAGCTGGCAGTCGAATCCAACAATCCGGCCGTTGACTTTCGCGCCCACCATCGTATTGCCCACAGCGCTGTGAATTGAGTACGCGAAATCAATGGGTGTAGACCCGGCCGGCAGGTTCACCACATCGCCCCGGGGCGTGAACACGAACACTTCATCGGAGAACATATCAATCTTCAGGGAATGAATAAATTCTTCCGCGTCCGCGTCCTCCTGATTTTCCAGCAGGCGGCGAATCCATTCATACATTCCCTCGCCGCCGGTGCCGGTGATATTCTGCTTGTATTTCCAGTGGGCCGCCACGCCGTATTCCGCGATGGCGTGCATATCATATGTGCGGATTTGGACCTCGAACAGAATGCCCTCCTCCCCAACCACCGTCGTATGCAGGCTCTGGTACATATTCGGCTTGGGCGTCGCGATGTAGTCCTTGAAGCGGCCCAGAATCGGACGGTACAGCTCGTGAATTACACCCAGGACATTGTAGCAGTCCGCCACGGTGTCCACGATCACACGAAACGCAAACAGGTCGTAAACTTCTTCTATTGTTTTTTCCTGCGCATACATTTTGCGGTAAATGCTGTAGGGATGCTTGACGCGTCCATAGACCGTGGCGCTGGCAATGCCCAGTCCGTTCAGACGCTCCTGTATCTGGCCCTGTATGCTGCTCAGGAACTGTCCATGCTCCACTTTTTCAGCGTCCAGACGGATCTCGATCTCATGAAACGCCACTGGGTCCAGATATTTCAGAGACAGATCCTCCAGCTCCCATTTCACCTTCTGCATTCCCAGGCGGTGGGCGATGGGCGCGTAAATCTCCATTGTCTCAAAGGACTTTTTCTTCTGCTTGGCGGGTGTCTGGTATTCCATCGTCCGCATATTGTGCAGGCGGTCCGCTATTTTGATTAAAATTACCCGGATGTCCTTGCTCATGGCAAACAGCATTTTCCGCAGATTCTCCATCTGTTCTTCTTCCATGCTGTTATATTTCACCCGCGTCAGCTTTGTCACACCGTCCACGATGTCCGCGATTGTAGGGCTGAACTGCTTGGCGATTTCCTCGTAGGACACGTCAGTATCCTCAATGCAGTCGTGGAGCAGGGCGGCAATAATGGACTCGCTGTCCAGGCGCATTTCCGCCACGATTTGCGCTACCTGCAGGGGATGCGTAATAAAGGGAGTACCGTCGCGGCGCATCTGCGTACCGTGATGCTCCCTGGCATATTCATAGGCGGTGCGAATCTGCTGGAAATCAGCGGAGATATTATATCCCCGGATCGTTTTCTCCAGATGCTCGTACCGTTCTTCAACCGTGACCATAAGTCAGCGTTCTCCCTTCTCGTCTTGTCCCAGGATCTGCCGCAGGCGGCGTATATACGCACTCTGCTCCAGATCTGCCCGGCGGCCTGGTTTGGGTTTTACTATCATCATATCCTCCTGTACGGCCAAGGTGATAAGTCCCCGTTCCGCGAAGACCTCCACTCCCAGCGCCGAGCGAAGAAATGGTTCCGTGCCGTCAACCTCTCCGGCCAGCCGCCGCAGCGTAGGCAGATGTCCCTCCGATACTCTGCCTTCCCGTTCCAAACGCAGGATCGCCCACCACAGCTCCGCAAACTGCCGGCGTTCGGGAAGCAGCCGGTACGCTTCCCGAACCGTCACCTGTCCGCCGCCGACCAGCCGTTCCACCAATTCCAGGCAGCTCCGCTCCCTGACGCTTGGTCCCGCCGCAGGACGCAGGTCCACCATTTGCAGCTGCACGCTGCTGACGCCGAGAAATTCGTTGATCTGAAGATAAAAAGCGGCATCTACACGCATTCCGGCCGTTACGCCGCACTCCTCGGCTGTGGTAGAGAAAAAGATCGCATCAAATTGGCAGCCGCCTTTGCTCAGACGCAGCTTCAAATGCCGGTTCTGTCCCACATTTTGCAGGCTCTCAATCCGTGCGCCCATGAGAGCGAAAACCGGACGGTTATTTCCCGCGCCGTAAGGCTCCAGGCGGTTCAGCTCTGCCATTTCCTCCAGCGTAATGCTCTCCGGATACTGGAGAACTACGTCAACAGCCAGCGAGGATACCGGCGTTTTGCCATTGCAATAATCGCAGACACAGCGGTTCATGCGTTCCCGGAAAGCGGGGATATCCTCCTCACGGATATTGAACCCCGCCGCCAGCTCGTGGCCGCCGAAATCCACCAGCAGCTCGGAGCAGGATTCCAACGCGGTAAACAGATTAAAACCGCCGTAACTGCGGCAGGAGCCTTTTCCCATACCGTTCTGCAAATGGATCATAAAGCTGGGGCAGGAATATTTTTCGCTGAGGCGGGACGCTACGATCCCCACAACCCCCTGATGCCATACGTCGCTGGACAGAACCAGCGCACTGCGTTCGGCATCGGGCAGGCTGTCGATCTGCTCCACCGCCTGGGCAAAGATCGCCTGCTCTACCGCCTGCCGTTCCCGGTTCAGGCCGCAGAGCTGCTTTGCCATATCCTCCGCAGCCTGCGGATCGTTGGTCAGCAGCAAATCAGCGGCCAGTTCCGCTTCCCCCATCCGTCCGGCGGCGTTGATGCGCGGGGCCAGAACAAAGCCGATCTGTGTGGAGGTGATCTCCTTTTCCAGCAAGCTGGTCTCGTGCAGCAGGGTATGCAGACCGATAAACCGGGTATCGGCGATGGTCTGCAAACCGCGATAGACAATCGTGCGGTTTTCTCCCGTCATCTGCATCACGTCCGCTACGGTGCCAATAGCGGCGAGGGTACAGTAGCGGTCAAAGAGGGCATCCGCGTGCTGGGGGTCTAAGGCCAGGACGAGCTTGAGGGCAACGCCTACGCCTGCCAAATGTTTGAAGGGATAGGGACAATCGGGCTGTCTGGGGTCCACCACTGCCACAGCTTCCGGCAGGCGGTCCTTGCACTCGTGGTGGTCTGTGATGACCAGATCCAGGCCGATTTCCCTTGCGTATGCGGCTTCTTCCAAACCGGTAATGCCGCAGTCTACAGTGATCACTAAACTGACTCCCTGGTCCCGCAGAGAACGCAGGGCGTCGCGGCCCAGACCGTAGCCGTCCTCAACGCGGCGGGGGATATGTTTCAGGCACTGTGCTCCTTTGGAACGCAGGTAATCTACTAAAAGGACTGTCGCGGTGATGCCGTCCACATCGTAGTCGCCGAATACTGCGATCCGCTCATGACTGCTGACCGCCCGGTTAATGCGTTCCGCCGCTTTCGACATGTCTTTCATAAGAAACGGCGAGTACGAGAGGGACGGCTCGCGCTGTAAAAAGCTGATACCGTCCTCCGGCGTCAGCGCGCCCCGTGCTGCGAGAACTGCGGACAACAGCTTGGAAAATCCCGCTTTGTGCAGTCTGGCCGCGGCGTTCCGGTCGTACTCTCCGATCGTCCATCTGGCATATTTCATTGCGGCATCCTCTCCTCTCTGCATCGGCCGTTATCGCATCATTTCAGAATAATTATATGAT
>CAMWQV010000378.1 GCA_947176425.1 uncultured Clostridia bacterium | reverse complement strand
CAAAGAATCCCGCAGCAGCTCCGGCAGCGGATAATATGGTCCGTAGGAGATAAAAATCACCTGCCGGGACAGAGGCAGCCGTTCTTTGACCGGTTTTCTGCCTTCCGCTTCCGTCTGTAAGATATCCGCCCGCTCACTCTCGCAATACTGCAAAAATTTCAGCATTAACTGACTGTATTTCGGCTCCTGGGCTTTCAGCGTCTGCCACACAAAAACCTGACAGCCGTCCGTCAGTTCCGGTATGGACGCCTGCGCCATACTGAAATGAAAATCTTCTACCCGTCTTTTTTTTGCATCCGGCCCGCCTGCCAGCTCATAAAACCGGTCGATGGACATAAACACCGGTACGGGTATCTCTTTCCGCATTTTGCACGCCAGCTGGATAGTACGCTCGACTATGCAGAAGTCGCTGGTCTGAAAATGAAACAGCCGCCACGCTTCCCCGCCCGGCGCGCAGGGGTCCGGCAAAAGCGACGCCAGCTGCCGTGCGGCTTCTTTCGTTGGGGATAAATCGTTCATAAATACGTATCCTTTCTGTCAGTCGCTCAGGTACAGCGCGCACATGATGTCGTTGCGCAGGTCCCAGATGATCTGGTCTGGTATGCCGCAGATGTCAGTCTTCTGAAATTCTTCTGTCAACGCCGCGGCGATGTTATCCCGCAGTGTATCTGTAATGGCAGAGGGCTTGTCCTTTTTATAAGCGTCATGGGCCTCTTGACGGTAATTTTTCTTTCTGGGGATATCGTTATCATTTTCATAGCCCTGGTCAAATATGTTATAGAAAAAATTGCCGACTTCCTGCATCCATCCCGAAAAAGCCGGTCCCAAACCCATCGTAAGAGAATAGGGATTAACATTTCTGACTGCTTTGAGAACTCGTTCCGCAGACAGCGTAATTTTGAGTTCTGTTGTCTTGATGTTTCCGGTAAATTTCGCTTGTGCCAGGGCGTCTAAAAGGACATTGATCTCCGCCTTTGTTTTCGGAAGGCTGTCGAGTGTGATAGATTTTAACGCATGTTCGACAGCATAGTTCAGCCGGTTAGAATTGCGAAAACATGAGTTGCATCTTTGTGTGATCTCTTTGTTCAGCGCAGTGACAGAACAGTTTTTGGACCCCTCCTTCTGATCGGTCCACCATTTCAGAGATTCCAAAGTAAGCTCCTGTACCAAACTATTTACTGCCTCCGCAGTCTTCGCAGCAGCAACTGTTTTCAGTTCGTCAAACAGGATTTTATACAGTTTGTCAGGGAAATCCGCCAGTTCGTCCATCCGGCTGAGTACGCCGCTGACATAGTAGCCGCCGCCGTAGGGGACGGAGTTCTCATAGTCCTGTTCCGTATCCATGTATTGGATATCTGACATAGGGATATAGATTCCAGCCGAGTCAAAAGCGTTCCAAATATGCTCTTTCAGTCCCAGCAGACGGCAGGAACCGCCGGTAACGATCACTTTGGATACGCTGCTGTGTCCTGACTTTTTCAGGTCATCCATCACAAAGCGGATCATATCCTCCAAATGTCCATACCAAGTGTTGTTTACAACCTGGACTGCGTGTTTCTTTTTCTCGTTTTCCGGAAGCTTGTTCCAGACATAGTTCAGCATCGGCAGTTCGTAAACAATCGGAATATCGCGGCTGCCGAATACTGCGCCGGTGTTTGGATTGTTTTTTGCTTCACCCAGCAGGCCGCGCAGAATTTCGCCGTTAATTTGTACGGAGTCGTTATTATTTAATGGAAAAGTTACGAACTTGTCCTCTTTTACAGAACCGCGCATTCTGTCGCTGATAAGCTCTTTAAGGACACGGACTTTAAACATAAACAATGTTAAATCCAGTTCCCGTTCCTCAAAAAACGCGTTCTCCGGGATTTCGTTCGGCTTCTGGTCACCTGCCGCGCTGCCGTATGCAGTTTTCAAAATGTAGTGCGCCAGAAGCCGGTCCACGTTCCGTCCCGCCAACTCAAAAGAGTATTCGATAGGGTTATTTAATTTCTTTTTCAAATACTCGATATCCATCGTACTTGCGCCGATATCAATGATAACAACGCCCTGGTCAAATTGCAGGTCCGTTTTTTTCCGCCGCACATACTGCATAGCCGCTTTTGCTTCGGAGATTGTCAGAATGTTTTCATCCGGTACGCCTGCCCCTTTGGAAATCAAATCCCGATAGCTTTTCAGCACAGACGGTTCTGACCACTCTGCCCCCGCGGGGTGCGCCACCATCACAATCGTTTCCCCGTTTGCCAGCTCCGTTAAATTTCGGGGCACGCCGTCCATGCTGTGGCTGTGGCTGCTGCACCAGTTGCAGACTTTCTCAAGAACGCACTTGAAATAGTCGCTCCAGACATCCCGCAGGCGTTTGGGAGTAAAGGAGACGCCGTCCCAGCTCGGAACCTGAAGGACAACTTTATCCAGGTTTTGTTCTGTGGGGCAGGCTTTGAAATTTTCACAGGAGGCGTCTGCATTCAGCGCGTCCGTTCCGACGATCGGCTTCAGATCATCATTATAGCCGATCAGCGTAGGAATTGAAACAGTATCAGAAGCGGACAGCCAACGTTTGAAGTCTGCGGACATCTGCGGGTAATTCCATGTTACTGGCTGAATATATTTGGTCGGAACAATCTCCCTGCTGCCGATATATTTTTTCAGCTCCAGAACCGCCGCGCTGGTACTGCCGCAGCCCATATCCAGCAGAATCATGTTTTTGCAGTTCCGCAGTTTCCGAAGACGTTCACAGTCCAGATTATCCGCTTCCAGGATGTCTTTCAAAAGCTTTTCAATCTCTTTATTCATATCCTCACCTTTTCATGTATCTTTAGACATTTTCATCCAAAAACTTTTGATATTTTTTGATTTTTTCTGACCGTACAAACCGCGCCCGTTCGTCTTTCGGCAGGGTTTTCGCCTGCTCCAGTGAAGTATTGTATTTTTGCATATAAATGCGCAGCTGCTCCTGCAAATCCCGGTATTGTTCCCGGTATAAATCGGTATTGCTTTCCGAACTGTTTTGAATCATATCCAGAAGCTTCTCCATACCGGCTGTGCCCCCGGTGACATTGGCCATTTTCTGCTCCAATTCGTTTATCTCATGAATCAAATCCTGACTGGATATAGGCAGCGTTTTGGTACTGTCCCCGGCGGGACGGTCCTTGCTTTTGCCAAAGAGCAGAAAAAGCAAAACCCCAACCCCAACCACAATGATCGCGCCCACAAAAAGAATACTGACTTCAATTCCGAACAAAACGATCATATATTATTCCCCCTTTTGGTTATAACGCTCAAACCACTGCCCCGCTTTTTCCCGCCAAAGTTCCAGCTGTTCCTCTGCCGGTTCCCCGGAAGACAAAAGCTGCTGCAATGTTTTCCCAAGATTCATCAGTTCCTTATATTTTTGTACGTCTTCGTTATCAATCCCGTGTTTTCGGTAACTTTTCAGCAGGGGGACAAGCCGCTCCAGCTGCTGCATATAGGCGTCCGCGTAAAAGCTGAACGAGTTTTTGTCTTTCTCATTTATCATGGCGTCCAGCATCATCATCAGGCCGGCTTTTCCGCCGACGATTCCGGCCGTCTGCTGGTCCAGCTGTATTTTTTTAGCAATACGGCTCTGGTCATTTCCCGGCGGGACGGGCCTGTTCCCGGCGGGATGGACCGGGGGTTTTTGCGTGTGGGGCGGCTGGTTCTGGTTTCGGGAATTTTTTGCCGCTGTCTGGATTTTTTTTGCCGCTTTTCTGATGACTTTGCCCGCATCATACTCAATCACTGTATCAC
>CAMWQV010000377.1 GCA_947176425.1 uncultured Clostridia bacterium | reverse complement strand
TTGGCGGTCATCGCGTGTACGACTGCCGCGGGTCTGCTGCTGTTCCGCAGAAAAAATCTGAAATAATGAAATAAGAGGTAAACTTATGCTTCCCTGGCTGATTTGCGGAATCCTGGCGGCTGTCGTCCTGGCCCAGCGCCTGAAAATATGGCTGCTGAGAAAAAGTGCCGCAGAAATCTGTGAACAGCTGGGGGAGCGTCTGGCGGAGGACACCAACAATCTGCTGTTCGTCTCCACCCGTGACAGACAGGTCCGGCGTCTGGCAGCGGAATTGAACGCCCAGCTGCGTTTGCTGCGGCAGCAGAGACGGCAGTATCTGACGGGAGACAGGGAGCTGAAAGACGCCGTGACCAATATCTCCCACGACCTGCGCACGCCTTTGACGGCAATCTATGGCTATTTGCAGCTTCTGGACCGCCAGGACCTGCCGGAAGACGCGGCGCGGTATCTGTCTTATATTCGGGAACGCGTGGAGGCGCTGAAGCAGCTGACCGAGGAGCTGTTCCGGTATTCTATCGTTCTGTCCGCCTCAGAGGACCTGCGTTTGGAACCCGTCTGTCTGAACGGCGCGCTGGAAGAAGCCGCCGCCGCTTTTTACGCCGCCCTCACCGGACGCGGCATCGAACCGGTCATTACAATGCCGGATGTCCGTGTGATGCGCTGTCTGGACAAGGCCGCGCTGTCACGGATTTTCAGCAATATTCTCAGCAATGCCCTCAAATACAGCGACGGCGATCTGTCTGTCACTTTGCGGGAAACGGGAGAGATTATTTTTGAGAATACCGCCGCCGGCCTGGACCCGGTTCAGGTGGGGCGGCTGTTCGACCGGTTCTTCTCCGTTGCGTCTGCAAAAGAATCGACCGGACTGGGCTTATCCATCGCCCGCGCCCTGGCCGAACAAATGGGCGGAATGGTGTCCGCCGGGTTCGCATATCCTAAATTGTGCGTGACCGTCGTGTTCCCGGCACTGTGATGGAAAAATAAACAGAGCGTTAGACAGCCGGAGTATTCAGTTGCTCCGGCTGAAGTTATATGATGTCTTGACGGAAAGACATCATAGCGATATAGTATGGATCAGGTGGTGAATAAATTATGATGAATCATACAGTTAGGGAAGAAGTTCTTCTGACACAGCAGATGGTCCGTATTGAAAGCAGCAATCCCGGCACGTATGAGGGCGCGATGAGCGATTTTGTGTTTGACTGGCTGAAAAGCAATACCCCTGCCGAAGTGATTCGGGAACCGGTAAGCGAAGGCCGGGACAATATCATAGCCATATTGCGGGGGGAGTCACAGAAACACAGCCTGACCTATATCTGCCATATGGACACAATGCCGGTGGGCGAAGGCTGGACGCATCCGCCGCTGGACGCGGAGATTATTGACGGCAGACTCTACGGGCGGGGTTCCTGCGATATGAAGGCGGGCCTTGCTGCCGCGATGATCGCTTTCCGGAATATCGCACAGCGGAATATCCGTCCAAAATACGATTTTCTTATGATTGCCACAGTGAACGAGGAGGACGCGATGACCGGGGCGGAACAGGTGGTGCGGGACGGCTATGTCAATGCTGACAGCTATGTGCTGGACGCCGAACCTACGGACAGCCGGATACAGGTCGCGCACAAAGGAAAAGTCTGGTTCATGCTGCACACGCACGGAAAAACCTGTCATGCCAGCACGCCCGAAAAAGGCTGTGACGCGATTGCTGCCATGGCGGAGATCATCACACGGGTCAGGCATAAGCTGGCACAACTGCCGGAACATCCAGAAATGGGGCCCTGTACGGCAACATTCGGCATGATCCAGGGCGGCTGGAACCCCTATATCGTGCCTGATGAATGTACGGCGTCTTTGGACCTGCGCCTTGTGCCTCCGATTACCGATACACAGGTAATTGCTCTGGTAGATGCGGCGATTGCGGAGGCGAAAAAAGCAGTACCCGGCGTTGCCTGTAATTACACAATCACGGCCCGGCGTCCTGCCATTGAGAAGGACGAAAATTCCTTCCTTCTGAACAGACTGAAAGCCGCGACAGGCAAAGCAACAGGGACCCCGCTTCCGGTGGACTTTTTCCCCGGCTATACCGATACTGCCGTAATCGCGTCTATGACCGGCTGCCGGAACTGTATATCTTTCGGGCCGGGAAGTCTGGAACACGCCCACAGGCCAGACGAATTTGTCCCCTGTGATGAAATTACCCGTTCCGCCGCTGTCATGACATTCCTGGCGGAAGACATTTTATTATAGAAAAATATCGCTGGGCGGGTGAAAGCCGGAGCATTCAGATACTTCGACTTGCAGTTCATTCGAAGTTTTTGGGAAGCTGCCGAAATTTTACGAAAGCTCCCGCCGCAGTTTTTCAATGGCCCGTTTTTCCAGCCGCGACACCTGCACCTGGCTTACCCCCAGGATTTTCGCGCACTGCTGCTGGGTCAATCCCTTGAAAAACCGCAGAAGAATGGTTTTCTGTTCCTGTTCCGGCAGGCGGTCGATAGCGGAACGCAGGGCAATCCGTTCCAGGACGTTTTCTTCCGTTACCGGGCTGGCTAACGTGGATTCCAGCGTCAGACCGTCGGCGTTTTCCTGGTTCAGACTGTCCGGGGGCGCGGAGGCCAGTTCCGCGGCGGCGATTTCCTCCGGCGTCAGACCGGTGGCCCGGCTGAGTTCCGACAAAACCGGTTCCCGGTCCAGTTCGGCGCGGAGGCGTTCCCGTGCGTTGTAAATCAGGACGCCCTGTTCCCGCAGGGTCCTCCCGACTTTAATCGCCCCGTTGTCCCGCAGATACCGCCGTATCTCTCCGGCGATTTTCGGCACGGCATAGGTGGAGAACTGCGTCCCATAGGCGGCGTCAAACCCCTGCACAGCTTTCAAAAAACCGAGGCATCCCAGTTGATACAGGTCATCGGCTTCTACGCCCTTGCCGAAATACCGCCTGACAACAGCCCAGATCAGCCCGCTGTTTTCCTCCAGCACGCGGGCGGCGGCAGACTCGTCCCCCTGCTGGGCCTGGAGCAGGAGGTCGAGAGTATCGGCGGTCATGACCCTGCCCGGCGCGGTTTAATCCGCCGCCGCATGGTAACACGCGTCCCTTTTCCGGGAATTGACCGCACGTTCAGATGGTCCATAAAGCTCTCCATGATGGTAAAACCCATACCGCTGCGTTCCTCGCCGCCGGTGGTATACAGAGGCTGACGGGCCTGCTCCACATTGGGAATGCCCTTTCCCCAATCCCGGACAACGATTTCCAGCACATTGTCCTCCAAAACGCGGGCTTTTACTACAATCCTGCCCAGCGTATCGGGATAAGCATGAACGATAGCGTTTGTAACGGCCTCGCTGACGGCGGTCTTGATATCGCCTAATTCCTCCAGAGTTGGGTCCAGCTGGGCGGCAAAACAGGCTACAGTGCCGCGGGCAAAGCCTTCGTTCGCGCTGCGGCTGAGACATTCAAAAATTATGTAGTTGGTACTACGGTTTTTCATCCCGGCGCCTCCTCAAATTAAATCCACATAACGGCCTAATCCGGCGGTTTCCAGCACGCGGGCAGCCTGTTTGGGAATATTGACGACGACCAGACTTCCGGAAAGCGCCTCCATCCGCCGCTTGGCCCGCAGTACGACCGCAATCCCGGAGCTGTCCATAAACGATAACTCCCCTAAGTCCAGAAAGGTTTTCGAGGGCAGCGTCTGTTCCAGAAGCCGGTCGATGGAATCCATCAGATTTTTTGCCGCATGGTGGTCCAGCTCTCCGTTGAGCTGTATGGTCAG
>CAMWQV010000376.1 GCA_947176425.1 uncultured Clostridia bacterium | reverse complement strand
GTGCTGGATTGCGGGTTGTTTACCGGATTATTCGGAAAAACGACCATATGTTAATAATTGTGATAGGCGCACGGGAGGATAATGACGTTTACGAGATTGCCGAACGGCGAATCAAAAAACACGAATTATCATGAAAACGGTGAGGGGGGAGCCGCATGATTTTACAAACAGAACGAACCATCCTGCGCCCCTTTACTCTGGACGACGCTGCCGATCTCTACGCCTACGCCCACGACCCGCAAATCGGTCAAGCCGCCGGATGGCCGCCTCACAAGACCATTGAAGACAGCCGTCAAGTCATCCGGACTGTTCTTTCTTCACCGTCAGTCTTTGCGGTGGTGGACCGGGAAAGCGGTTATGTCATCGGTTCGGCGGGTTTTTTCGGACGCACACCGGATTTCAGCGGTACAGATGAACTTGGTTTTTCGCTGAACCCGGCATATTGGGGGCGCGGAATCATGCCCGAAGTCTTACAGGAAGTGGTGCGTTTTGGGTTTGAACACCTGGGCCTGCACGCGGTCTGGTGTATCCGTTACGCGGAAAACCTGCGATGCCGTCGGGTGCTGGAAAAAAGCGGCTTTACGTTTCTGTTTCAGGAAAATCTGATGGACCATATTTCCCGGGAAACCTGTTTCTATGTGCTGCTGCGGCAGGATTGGGAAAGAAGGGAGAATCAAAATGGATAGCTATTTGGTTCCCGCTGGGGAGGGTGAAGCGGAATTTGTCGAAAAACGCTCCCGTTTTATCGGCCATATGTGGCGTGTGGAGAGTGAAGAAGAAGCCCGCGCAAAAATTGAGGAAACCCGTAAACGGCTTTATGATGCGCGGCATCACTGCTGGTGTTACGTGATCCGGGAGGGAGGGGTTTTGCGCTACAGCGACGACGGAGAGCCCCAGGGAACCGCGGGACAGCCGATGTTGAACGTCTTCCAGCGGGAGGAAGTCACCAACGTCTGCTGTGTCGTAACGCGGTATTTCGGCGGCATTTTATTGGGCGCGGGCGGACTGACACGCGCTTACGGCGGGACGGCGAAACTTGCGTTGGATGCCGGGGGCGTGTGCCGGATGCGGCTGTGGGCAGTGCTGGCGGTGCCGTGTACGTACCCGCTGTATGAACGAATGCGCTTGCTGACGGAACAGTCCGGCGGAACAATCATTGATACAGATTTCGGGGCGGACGTGCTGCTGACCGTCCAGCTTCCTGCGGAAGATGTGGATATTTTCCGGGAAAAAGTGACCGAATTATCCGCCGGAAAACTGGAACCGTTAGTGATAGAAGAACAGTTTCAGCCGGGCCCAAGAGAAAAATAGAGGAGGACTGTTTTTATGTCCAGATTGTCCTTTGCGTCCGATTATATGGAGGGCGCGCATGAGGCGATTTTGTCTCGATTGCAGAGCAATAACTATATAAAAATGGCTGGCTACGGTACCGACGCCCTGACAGAATCCGCTCGGGACCGTATCAGAGAGGCGTGCCGCTGTCCCAATGCCGACGTGTATTTTATGACCGGCGGCACCCAGACCAACGCGACTATTATCGACGCACTTCTGAGGCCCTATGAAGGCGTGCTTGCCGCCATCAGCGGGCATATCTATACCCATGAAGCGGGCGCGGTAGAATCCGGCGGGCATAAAATTCTGCTGCTGCCGGAATGTATGGGCAAAATCTCGGCGGATGATATCCGGGATGCCGTTTCGCAGTATGAAACAGACGAAAATCAGGATCATTTGGTCAAGCCGGGAATGGTATATATCTCTCAGCCTACAGAATTTGGCGCGCTGTACTCGCTGTCGGAACTGTTGGAAATCAGCCGCGTGTGCCGGAAAAAACGCATCCCGCTTTATATTGACGGCGCACGTCTGGCGTATGCGCTGGCCTGCCCGGAAAACGATGTTACGTTACAGGATTTGGCGGGGCTGTGCGATGTGTTCTATATCGGCGGAACGAAATGCGGCGCGTTATTTGGTGAAGCGGTTGTGATTCCCCAAAAAGGCTTTATTCCGCATTTTGTCAGCATCATGAAACAGCACGGCGCGCTGCTGGCTAAAGGCTGGCTGCTGGGTTTGCAGTTCGACACACTGTTTACCGACGGTCTGTATCAGGAGATCGGCAAGCCTGCCATCGCCGCCGCAGGCCGTATCCGGAACGTTTTGCGGGAATTTGGTTTCCAGCTCGCTTACGATAATCCTACAAATCAGGTTTTCCCTATACTGGACAACAAAAAAATGGATTTGCTTGCGGAATCCGTTGATTTCTGTTTCTGGGAAAAATACGATTATGAACAGTCCGTGATTCGTCTGGCGGCAAGCTGGGCAGCTGCTGACGTAGATGTAGACCGGCTGATCAGCGTCTTGGAACAGATTAAATAAATAAAAACGCACGGCAGCTTATGAAACAGGCTGTCGTGCGTTTGATTATTGCATGGCGGCAAAAAGACGGTCGGACAAAAGCGCAAACTGTGCAAGGTCTAGTTCCTCGCCGCGGACGTTGGGAGAGAAACCGCAGTCAGCAATCAGACCGGCGATCTGTTCTCTGGAGAGCGCCGCGCCGAATGCGGAAGACAGACTGTTCCGTAAAGTTTTACGGCGAAGTGCAAACGCCGCGTAAACGGTCCGAAAGAAGAAGTCCTTTCCGCAGACAGGGGAGACAGGGGGCACGGCACGGGTTTTACAGCGTACAACCGCAGAGGTCACTTTGGGGCGGGGAATAAAACAGTCCGGCGGGACCTCAAAGAGAATTTCCGGTTCGGTATAATACTGCATATATACGGAAAACGCACCGTAATCTCCTGTACCCGGACGGGCCGCGATACGCTGCGCGACTTCCTTCTGCACCATGACTGTCAGCGTCTGAAAACGGTCCGCTTCCAACAGAACCCGCAGAGCCGGGGTAGTGATATTGTAGGGGAGATTCGCACAGGCCAGCGGCGTCAGGTTGGGGAAACGGCTGTCGATGATTGCAGGGATATCCACTTTCAGAATATCACCCGGTATCAACTCAAAATTTTCCATATCCGCCAGCGTTTCCGACAGTACCGGCAACAGCGTTGCATCCAGTTCCACAGAAACCACTTTGCCCGCTGCGGCGCACAGTTCACGGGTCAGACAGCCTACACCGGGACCAACTTCTAAAACGCCGTCTGTATGGTCCGCACCGCACGCGGCGGCAATCTCACGGGGGACCCAGTCCGCTGTCAGGAAATTCTGCCCCATCGTCTTGGAAAACCGAAAGCCGTGCCGGGCTAACAAAGCTTTGATTTCCCGTATATCGCAGAGATTCATGGCATCTCCTCTCTTTTCAAACATAATAACTGTATTGTAACATATTGACAAATCGCTGTAAATGCAGTTTTCGGAAAAATCAGGGGTGGTATTTTTTCGGTACAGATGCTATAATCGAATGCCGGAGAAAAAGGGAAGGGGATGTCGAAACTGCTGAAAATATATTTGATTGTCTGTCCGCTGATTTTTCTGGGCGGCTTTGTGGACAGCGTTGCAGGCGGTGGGGGATTGATTACGCTCCCCGCTTACCTGATGGCGGGCGTACCGGTGCATCTTGCCGCCGGAACGAATAAAGTTGTCAATGGCACCGGTTCTGCAACGGCGGCAATTCGGTTTTTCAGAAGCGGTAAAGTCCTGCTGCGGATTGCACTGTGCGCCGGAGCGGGGGCGTTGGCAGGCGGGTATGTCGGGGCCAGTATCGCGAAACTGCTGTCTGACGCCTTATTGAAGGGGCTTATGCTGGTCGCCTTACCTGTAATTGCTGTCTTTTTA
>CAMWQV010000375.1 GCA_947176425.1 uncultured Clostridia bacterium | reverse complement strand
GCTATGGTCACCGCCGACCACGGCAACGCAGAGGAGATGTACAAGGGCAACGGTGCCCCCATGACGGCGCATACCACGAATCTGGTGCCGTTCATCCTGGTGGGCGCCGACGCCAAGCTGCATCCGGGCCGTCTGGCGGACATCTCGCCCACGATTCTGGACATCATGGGACTGGAATGCCCCCCCGAGATGGATGGAAAGAGCCTCATCGAACCGTAACCCCCCAAAATCCTATCCTGCCCTCTGTGCCTGCATGCGCATGGAGGGCAGGACTTGTCACAGGCCGCAAAATAAAATTGGAATCAGAAAAATATTTCAGGAAAACAGATTGCAATTCACGGCTGGTTTCGATATAATAAATGACAATAAGAGTATCACGCCCGTAAGAGTAATGACAGGGAGGTAACAGATATGGCTGAGAATATCCCTAATACAGATATGGAGGAAACCAGCGAGACATACGGCGGAGCATTTGACGAGATGTTCAGCGCGGAAGCCTTGGAGATATTCAGCGCGGAAGAACTGGAAGCGTACAAAGCGGCGTTCAGCGAGTCAGACAGTTCAAAAGACATGGATATGGAATATCAGAGCCAGCTTTTCAATATGTTTGTCTCGTTCCTGTCGAATAATATCAACGACGTATATATCATGGTGGACCGGGAGACGGAAAAGGTCGAATTTACCACGTTCAATGTAGAGCGCGTGCTGGGGGTGGAGCCGGACGCCGTTTTTGAGTATCTGCGGTCCGACGATATGGAGAAGGACCCGGAGGAGGCGGCGGCGTATTATGCCGAGCTGCGCGAACTGCCCCCCGGCGGCATCGGCGAGTGCCGGAACACCGAACGGGTGAACCCGCAGACGGGAGAGCGCAAGTATTATACGGAGAGCTCGATCTGTACGCTGATTCAGGACAAGTGCAAACAGATTATTTATGTGGCGGACCGGACCGATGAGAGAAAAACCCAGGAATCGCTGACCGAGGCCCTGCGGATGGCGCGGGCCGCCAACAACGCCAAAAGCTCGTTCCTGAGCAGCGTCAGCCACGATATCCGGACGCCTATGAACGCGATCATCGGTTTTTTGGGCCTGCTGCAGGAGGAGGCGGACAATCCGGAAATGGTGCGGGAGTACGCCCAGCGCATCGAAGCCGCCAGCCAGCACCTGCTGGGACTCATCAACGACGTTCTGGATATGAACAAGATCGAAAGCGGCAGTTCTACCCTCAATATTTCGGAAATGGACCTGGCGGAGAATATCGAGGAGATCAATACGATCATCCGGCCCCAGGCAAAGGCAAAAAATCAGACCTTCAATATTTATGTCACCCATCTGAAATATGAACATTTGATTGGGGATAAACTGCGGATTAATCAGATATTGATCAATCTCCTGTCCAACTCCGTGAAATATACGCCGGAGGAGGGCACGGTCCAGATGCGTGTGGAGGAGCTGCCCCAGGTGGTTGACAATTACAGCCGCATCCGGTTCACCATCAGCGACAACGGTATGGGCATGAGTCCCGAATACTTAAAGGTGATCTTCGACCCCTTTACCCGTGAAGAAACGGCGAATATTCGCAACATTCAGGGGACCGGCCTGGGTATGGCGATCACCAAGAGCATCGTTGATTTGATGAAAGGCACTATCCGTGTGGAGAGCGAACAGGGCAAAGGCAGCACGTTTGTGGTGGAACTGGAACTGCGCATTCAGGAACGGGAAGACGACAAGAAGTTCTGGACCGAATACAAAGTGTCCCGCATGATCGTGGCGGACGACGATGAGGAGGTCTGCCGGAACATCGTCAAGGCCATGTCTCGGACGGGCGTGTTGACGGAATATGCCACCGACGGAGAAACCGCAGTGCGGATGATGCGTACCGCCCGGGAAGCGGATCAGCCCTATGACCTGATCCTGCTGGACTGGATGATGCCCAATCTCAACGGCCTGGAAACCGCCCGCCTGATTCGTAAAAATTACCCGGACAAGATTCCTATTCTGCTCCTGACCGCTTACGACTGGGACGAGATCGAACAGGAAGCAATGGAGATCGGCATCAATCACTTTATGCCCAAGCCCTTTTTTATGAGTACGTTCAAGGAAGCAATCCGGCGGGTTATGGGCGGCCAGAATAAATCGGAGGACAGTCATACGGATATCGTTCAGGGCAAACATATCCTTGTGGTGGACGATATCGAGGTCAACCGGATTATTCTGGTGAAGATTCTCAGCACTTTGGGCGCGCTCTGCGACATCGCCGGGGACGGACAGGAGGCTGTGGAGATGTTCGAGTCCTCCCAGCCCGGCGCGTATGACCTCATTCTCATGGACGTGCAGATGCCCGTGATGGACGGCTACACCGCTACCCGGGCCATCCGCGGCAGCAGCCATCCCGCCGCCAAAACCGTCCCGATTATCGCCATGACCGCCAACGCCTTCGTGGACGACGTGCGCGACGCCATCGAATCCGGTATGAACGCCCATATCGCCAAACCTATCCAGCTTGATAAGCTGAAAGCTACCATCCAGCAGGTCTTGGAACGCCGGGAAGACGCAGGTTGAAAGGAATATTTATGTCAACCTTAGAAGTTTGAGTAAAGACAGATAAACAGCGGCATTTTCCAAAAACAAATTGTAAGGGCGTTAAGGTATCGAGCCTTAACGCCCTTATTTTGCGGCAATTCCCCTATCAAATCTTGTTTATATTTCTGGAAATCGGGTCAATAACGATAATTTCGCGCCCCAGCTCTCTGGCATAGCGCACCGTCATCCCGGTTCCGCTGCGCTGTACTCCATTGTAGACCGCCAGTAAGACAGAAGAATGCTCTACCAGATAGCGGTTGCGTTTCAGCATACAGCCTTTGCGGTATTCCCGGCTTACATATACAACATCGTCCGCCTGCTCCAGAATAGAAAAATAGAGTTCCCGCACCGAAGACGGCCACTGGTCTGCCTGTCTCTCGCAAGGCAGGACACAGTAAAGCTTCAGTGCAGGGTTTTCTTTTTTCAATGCCAGGACAGTTAAAGCCGCCCAAGTATCGGCACCCTCCGCCATACCGGAGAAGAAGTCTGTATAACCAGCATCCACCAGCTCGGCAATCTGTTCCGCAAGCGCCTTTTTCAGCGCAACGCATCTGCCGTCAGTTTCATCATAGCCCCAGGGAAATTTTTTCGGACGGTGGCCCGTGAATGCACAACTTTTCATAAACGCTTATTCCTTTCTGTTTTAATTTATAATAGTTTCCTATTGAAAACAATTGATTGTTGTTAAAATACAATTAAAGGCAATTTACAAACAATAAAAAAAGGATATAATTATAATAATACAGAGGTGGTGATATGTCAAGTACAGGTCAAAAAGACAAATTAGCTGTCGAAATTGGCAGACGGATTGCTTCTCGCAGAAAGCAGCTTGGTCTAACCCAGGCGGAGGCTGCGGAGAGGGCAGACTTGACGCAACAGTTTTTTGCCAGTGTAGAGACTGGTTCAAAAAATATACGAGCAGAAAGCATTATAAAAGTCTCTAAAGCGTTGAATATCAGCACTGATTTTCTGCTGACTGGCATTGTATCTGATTTAGATCGAAATAGACTTATGATGATGCTTGAACCGCTTGATGAATTTCATTTTTTGATGATTGAAGGAATTATTCAAGATTTATTGCGCTTTGGCGGATATAACTTAGATGTATGACGGACTTGCACAAAATTTGTGGGTCCGTTTTTGCTTGTTTTCTATCATATGACCATTCTATCAGCCAGAATAGGACTTGTAAAG
>CAMWQV010000374.1 GCA_947176425.1 uncultured Clostridia bacterium | reverse complement strand
AGGGGAGTGATTTATCACACGTGTAAACACTAGTTCAGGAATTCCGACAATATAACACTTACAACTGCTTGGTTACCAATAAGCCCCTAAAAGCACTGAAATATTGACGCTTTTCTATGATAGAATCCGGTCGATATTTTAGTGCTTTTAGGGGCAAACTATTCGCAGTTGTTGTAAGTTTTTGGCTCCTACACACTTTAAAATTCAGACTCTAACCCAGAGGACTGGATTTCGCCTGAAACGTATGCGGACATTTTCCCCGATGTGGCTTATGTTGTTGTACCCAGCCGCAGCGATGGAAAGCCCAAAGGCGGCAAGTCGGCACGACCGCGTCACCATGTATATTTTCCGCACAGTCCCATTACTCAGGCTGAGGACTGCGCCGCACTCAAACACAGGATTCATGAAGCCGCACCGTTCTTTGACAGCAATGCCCTGGATGCAGCACGCTTTATCTTCGGACACGCTGCCGGAGACATCATCTGGCACGAGGGCGGCAGAACGATTGACGAATATCTGGACGAGTTGGACTTTGCGGAGTACGACCACGAAACACAGAGCATCGGCGAGGGTTCCCGCAACAGCACCATGAGCCGTATTGCCGGACGTATCATTAAACGGTACGGAAACACCGATGAAGCGTATCAGATATACATGGATAAGGCGCAGTTCTGCGACCCGCCTTTAGAGCAGGATGAGCTTGACCGCATTTGGAACAGCGCCGTGAAATTCGGCAGGAAGGTCGAACAGCAGGAGGGGTACATATCACCGGATGTGTACAACCAAATGTACGACCTGCGTCCCGATGACTTTTCCGATATCGGTCAGGCGAAAGTGCTGGCGCATGAATATGCAGGAGAGCTTGTATACACGGATGCCACGGATTATATGCGGTACGATGGTACGCATTGGGCGGAGTCCAAGCAGATGGCGGTAGGAGCTTGTGAGGAGTTCCTTGACCTCCAGCTTACCGAAGCACGGGCGGCGGTGGAGATAACGAAGGCTGCGCTGTTGACCGCAGGCGTGAGCAAGGAGGACATTGCGGCTGGCGGCAGAACGTTAGAGAAGGCAATTGACGGCACAAGCGAGAGGACATTTGCGGAGTACTGCGCCGCATTGGTGTATCAGAAGTTTGTGATGAAGCGGCGGGACATGAAATATGTGACCTCTGCATTGCAGGCGGCAAAGCCCATGCTTTTGAGAAATATAAAGGATTTTGACAGTCAGGAATTTTTACTGAATACCCCCGGCGGAACCTACGATTTGCAGAGCGGTATGACTGGCTGTAAAGAACATACAGCGGACGATTTTATCACGAAAATGACGGCAGTATCTCCCGGAAACGAGAATGCAGACTTATGGCTTGACGCTGTGAACAGCTTTTTCTGCGGCGACCAGGAGTTGATTGACTACGTGCAGCAGATAGTCGGACTTTCCGCAATCGGAAAAGTGTACGTGGAGGCGTTGATTATCGCCTATGGAGAGGGAAGCAACGGCAAGTCAACGTTTTGGAACGCAATCGCGAGGGTGCTGGGTTCGTATAGTGGCACGATATCGGCGGATGCCCTGACCGTTGGCTGTAAGCGAAATGTGAAGCCTGAGATGGCGGAGTTAAAGGGCAAGCGGCTTGTTATTGCCGCCGAATTGGATGAGGGCACGAGGCTAAACACCTCAGTAGTAAAACAGCTGTGTTCCACGGACGAGATTACGGCAGAAAAGAAATATAAAGACCCGTTTAATTATACACCAACACATACGCTGGTGCTGTATACCAATCACCTGCCGAGGGTGGGTGCGAACGATGCAGGTACATGGCGGCGTTTGATCGTGATCCCCTTTAACGCCAAAATCACGGGCAAATCCCACATCAAGAATTATGCGGATTATTTGGCAGAAAAAGCGGGCGGCGCAATTTTGGCATGGATTATTGAGGGCGCGGAGAAAGCTATCAAAAAAGGGTTCAAAATTCCTCCCCCGAAGTGCATCACCGATGCTGTCGAGAAGTACCGTCAAAGCAACGACTGGTTGTCCATCTTCCTGGAGGACTGCTGCGAGGTGGATGCGTCCTATACGCAGAAGTCGGGGTTACTCTACCAGGAGTACCGAGCGTACTGTGCCAGAATGGGCGAGTACACCCGGAGTACCACTGATTTTTATGCTGGACTGGAAACGGCTGGTTTCACGAGGAAAAAACACGAACAGGAGCAATAATAGTCGGAATCCGCCTAAAATCGGACTTTTTAGAGGGTTAGAAAAAGTAGGTGTGACGGTCGTGATACTCTCCGTACTAAACCCCCTTTAGGGCGAAAATTTTAGGTAAAAAAGCTCTATATATAGTTTATATAGGGGACTGTCACGACCGTCACACCTCATGCGGACTGGAGGTTTTTGACGTGAGATTTTACACCTACGTGACCCGAAAATATCTGGATGACCTGACGATGAAGGGCGTGCTTGCAAGGAGCATGAAGCAAGACAAAAACCATTTTCCGAAAACGAGAATCAGCCATCGGGTAGTGAGAGCCTTTTTTGAACAGTCCGGTGCAAGCGACCATTGTCTGGATGCGTTTGAGGAGTGCTGGGAGGAGTGGAAGCAGTGCGAGAGAAGCAAGTAGAACAGCGGCTGGTGCAGGAAGTCAAAAAGCGCGGCGGCATTTGTCCGAAGTTCGTATCCCCCGGCTTTGCTGGGATGCCAGACCGCCTGATTCTTCTTCCCGGCGGCAGATTTGCCTTTGCCGAGCTGAAAGCACCCGGCGAGAAGCCCAGACCGTTACAGCTGGCAAGACACAGACTGCTGAAGCGGTTAGGCTTTCCAGTATTCGTTATTGATGCCTTAGAGCAGGTCGCAACCGTGCTTGACGGCTGGTATGCCCCTGAGAGCCGCCAGAACGCCCCACAGAGCGCTTTGACGGGTTCAGACGTAAAAGTATGCGGCAAAAGGAGAAAGCCCGTATACGAGCGCACAGGGGCTTCTACAGAGAAAGGAGATGCAGAGTGAAGTTTATCCCACACGAATATCAGCGGTATGCGACAGAATATATCAAGTCTCACCCCATAGCGGCTCTTCTTCTGGATATGGGGCTTGGCAAGACAGTAACAACCCTTACAGCACTGGCCGATTTGCTGTTTGACAGCTTTGAGATTCGCAAAGTATTGACAATAGCACCCTTACGAGTCGCAAGAGATACTTGGGGAGACGAAATACAAAAATGGGAGCATCTGAGCATCCTGAAATACTCCGTTGTGGTTGGCTCGGAAGCAGAACGGCTGCAAGCGTTAAACACGCAGGCTGATATTTACATCATTAACCGCGAGAACGTACAATGGCTTATCGAAAAAAGCGGTGTCCCCTTTGATTTTGACATGATCGTGATAGATGAGCTGTCGTCCTTCAAAAATCACCAGACAAAGCGGTTCAAAACCCTGATGAAAGCGAGGCCGAAGGTCAAACGCATTGTCGGGCTTACCGGAACGCCGAGCAGCAACGGTCTCATGGACCTGTACGCCGAATTCCGGCTGCTGGATATGGGAAAGCGGCTGGGACGGTTCATCGGGCAGTTCCGCACAGCATATTTTCGTCCAGACAAGACGAACGGCCATATTGTTTTCAGTTATCGGCCATTGCCAGGAGCGGAAGAGGCAATTTACGATAAGATTTCCGACATCACGATTTCCATGAAAGCCACCGACCACCTGAAAATGCCAGAGCTGATATCTTCCGAGTATACCGTCAACCTGTCTTCCGAGGAAAAGGAAAAATACATGGGACTGCGA
>CAMWQV010000373.1 GCA_947176425.1 uncultured Clostridia bacterium | reverse complement strand
ATATTATGATGGAGGCCGTCAAGAGAGGCGGGAACCGGCAGGAGCTGCACGAGGCTCTGCGGGAGCATTCCCACGCCGCGGCACGGCAGGTTAAATTGGAAGGCCGTCCAAATGACCTGATTGACCGCATTGTAGACGACCCCCTGTTCCCTCTCAGCCGTCAGGAAATCGAGGCGCAGATGGACCCGCAGCGGTACACCGGCCGCGCCTCCGGTCAGGTAACGGAGTTTTTGCGGGATGTCATTGCCCCGCTGCTGGCCCGTTATCCGGACGAAGATATCCGCGCAGAGCTGAACGTGTAAGAAAGGAGCGCCCCCTATTATGAAAGAATTGGAATTGAAATACGGCTGCAACCCCAGCCAGAAACCCGCCCGCATTTTTATGCGCGATGGCAGCGAACTTCCTCTGACGGTACTCAACGGCAAACCGGGATATATCAATTTTCTGGACGCTCTGAACGCCTGGCAGCTGGTGGCAGAACTGAAGGACGCGTTAAAAATGCCCGCGGCGGCGTCCTTCAAGCATGTGTCTCCCACATCTGCCGCGGTAGGTCTGCCGCTGAATCCGTCGCTGCAAAAAGCCTGCTTCGCGGACGATATCCCGGAACTGAACGCCAGTCCGCTTGCCTGCGCCTACGCCCGTGCCAGAGGCGCTGACCGTCTGTGTTCCTTTGGGGACTGGGCGGCGCTGAGCGATGTCTGTGACGAGACAACCGCAAAACTGCTGGTCCGCGAGGTGTCCGACGGCGTGATCGCGCCGGGATATACTTCCGAGGCTTTGGAGATTTTACAGTCCAAGCGGAAGGGCGGCTACAATATCGTGCAGATTGACCCGAAATATGTGCCCACCCAGCAGGAAATTAAAGAGGTGTTCGGCGTCGCTTTCGAGCAGGGCCGCAACCAGTCTAAAATCAGTGCGGAACTGCTGAACAACATCGTCACTGCAAACGATTACCTGCCGGATACTGCCCGGCGTGATTTGATTGTCGCGCTGATTACGCTGAAATACACCCAGTCGAACTCTGTCTGCTACGCAATAGACGGACAAGCCATCGGCGTCGGCGCGGGACAGCAGAGCCGTATTCACTGCACCCGTCTGGCCGGAAGCAAGGCCGATACCTGGCATCTGCGCCAGCATCCCAAGACCCTTGCCCTGCCGTTCCTCCCCACCCTGAGCCGTCCGGAACGGGACAACGTGGTGGACAGCTATATCAACGGCAACGAGGAGGACGTATGCGCGGAGGGCGTATGGCACAAATATTTTTGGCACCATCCCGACCGCCTGACCGTCAGTGAGGCGCGGGCTTGGCTGGATAATTTGAAAGATGTCGCGCTTGCCAGCGACGCGTTCTTCCCCTTTGCCGACAACATCGAACGGGCGCGCCGCAGCGGTGTCCGTTATGTAGCCGAGCCGGGCGGTTCTATCCGTGACGATCTGGTCATCTCCAAATGCAATGACTACGATATGGTCATGGCATTCACCGGTCTTCGGCTGTTCCATCATTAACATTATTAAATTTTTTGCCGCCCCATTCTCCGGGGCGGCAAGATTGGTTTACAAGACGCGCCCGGCGCGGAAAATATAAGGAGGATGGTTCATGAAAATACTGGTGATAGGCGGCGGAGGCCGTGAACACGCCATTATCCAGAAATTGAAGGAAGACCCAAAAACAGAAAAAATTTACGCTTTGCCCGGCAGCGGAGGAATCGCGGCGGACGCGGAATGTCATCCGATTTCCGCCACAGATATTCCCGCGATTGTTTCGTTTGCAAAGGAACATTCTGTTGATCTCGCCGTTGTCGCGCCGGACGACCCTCTGGTTTTGGGCGCGGCGGACGCTCTGCGGGAAGCGGGAATCCTGTACTTTGGACCGCAGAAAAACGCGGCGGCGATTGAGGGAAGCAAGGTCTTTGCAAAGAACCTGATGAAAAAATACGGTATTCCAACCGCCGCCTATGAGACATTTGACGATATGGACGCCGCGCTCTCCTATGTCGAAACCTGTCCCCTGCCCACGGTTGTAAAAGCGGACGGGCTCGCGCTGGGCAAAGGCGTGCTGATCTGCGAAACACGGGACGCGGCGCGGGAAGCGGTACAGTCCATGATGCGGGACCGTATTTTCGGGGACAGCGGTGCGCGGGTCGTGATTGAGGAATTTTTAACCGGTCCGGAGGTGTCTGTGCTGTCCTTCACAGACGGCAAGACGCTTGTGCCGATGGTTTCCTCTATGGACCACAAGCGCGCCCTGGATGGGGGCAAAGGGCTGAATACCGGCGGCATGGGTACTGTCGCGCCAAATCCGTTTTATACGGCGGACGTGGCGGAACGGTGCATGAAGGAAATTTTTTTGCCCACCATCCGCGCCATGAAAACGGAGGGACGGCCTTTCAGCGGCTGTCTGTACTTTGGCCTGATGCTGACCCCGGACGGCCCAAAGGTAATCGAATACAACTGCCGCTTTGGCGACCCGGAAACGCAGGTGGTTCTGCCGCTTCTGGAGGGCAGTCTGCTGGATGTCATGCTTGCCGTCGCGCAGGGAAGACTTGCGGAGACCCAAGTGAAATTCAGTGAAAAATCGGCCTGCTGTGTGATTCTGGCCTCGGAGGGGTATCCCCAGCACTATGAAAAAGGCTATCCGATTACCCTTCCGGAGACGGGTCCTGATGAGCGGATATACATTGCAGGCGCGGCGTTGAAAGACGGTCGGCTCGTGACAAACGGCGGACGTGTTCTGGGCGCAGTGGCCACAGCGGACACCCTGCCAGACGCCGTCAAAGCCGCGTATGCGCTGGCGGACCGCGTTCATTTTGACAATGCATTCTGCCGCCGCGATATCGGACAAAGGGCATTAACGGCATTAGGAGGGAAACAGTAATGGTATACCGGATTTTTTCGGAAAAACGGCCCGGACTGTCCCCGGAAGCGGACAGCCTGCTGGCTGACCTGCGGGGATTTCTGGGCATAGAGACTTTGACCGGCCTGCGCATCCTGAACCGCTATGACGTGGAAAATATCGCGCCGGAGGTGTACGAAAAAGCCAAGTACACGGTATTTTCCGAACGGCAAGCGGACGTGACCTGGGACGAAACATTCCCGGAACCGCGGGATTTACACAGTCTGCTGGCAGTAGAGGCCCTGCCGGGACAGTTCGACCAGCGGGCGGATTCCTGTGCGCAGTGCGTTCAGCTGATGGCGGGGGTGGAACGTCCTCTGGTGGCATACGCAAAAGTATATCTGCTGCAAGGGCCTCTCTCTCAGGAAGATTTGGACAAGATTAAGAGATATTTAATCAACCCTGTGGAGAGCCGGGAAGCCAGTCTGGAGAAACCGGAGACGCTGGTCCGCAGCCACCCGCAGCCGCCGATGGTGGAGACGCTGACGGGCTTCTGCGCACTGGACAGGGACGGCTTGACGGCACTGCTGGAGAAGCTGGGCCTTGCGATGGATTTGGACGATTTGGAGTTCCTGCAAGCCTATTTCCGGGATCAGGAACACCGTGACCCCAGTATTACGGAAGTGCGGGTCGTTGATACTTACTGGTCCGACCACTGCCGCCATACTACATTTTCCACCCATATCGACCGGGTGGATATTGCTGGGAAAACAGGCGATGTCCAGGCCGCTTATGAGCAGTATTTACAGCTGCGCCGGGAGGTCTACGGCGAGGAAAAAGCGGCGGAGCGTCCAGTGCTGTGACTTATAAACATCTCCGAGCACAAGAGACCGCTGTGAATATAGGTAGCCTTCTTCTGATTGAAGAAAAAGGCGGGCGGGG
>CAMWQV010000372.1 GCA_947176425.1 uncultured Clostridia bacterium | reverse complement strand
CCTTCCTTTTCTTATACTTTTCCTGTAGGTATATAGTTGAATACAGGTTCTAATTTCACGGTCCCCTTGTCTCCGAACTGCCGGTTTTTCAGGATACGGATACCCGCCGAACAGCCCATTTCCTCCACCTTGTCCTCCGGGATTCTCCCCACACGAAAAACGTTGTCGGCGCGGTTTGTCAGATCAGAACTGCCGCTGACATCATCGGCGTCAAAATTCCCGTCGCGGGTTTTGCGGGGGTGGGCTACCAGATGGACGTGGACATCGAACCGCTTGGCGAACGCCACCAGCCGCGCCGCAAACAGGGACTGCGCCCGCCACTGTCCCAGTCGTGCCTCGTCCTTGAGGGCGGCGGTCATGACGTTATCCACGATGAACACGCCGCACCGGTGCCGCCGGTATGCGTACTCGAACAGGGAGAGGATATTGTCCTCGTCGTGTGCGTTGGCAGTTCGGATATCCGTGACAAAAACCCTGCTGTTCATCCAGCGGTCCAATTGCGGGATCACAGCCTCTTTCACGCGGTAAAGCTCTTTCCCGGTGGGCTGATCCACTTCCCGCCGGATATATCCAGCCCCCGCCGTCTGTTGGTACAGAATCTGTTTGAACTTTTCTGCGGGCATTTCACCGGAATACACGCAGGTCCTCTTATTCCGCGCCAACGCTTCCGGCACAAGCTGGGAGACGATGGTGGACTTGCCTTCTCCCCGCTTGCCGGTCCAGACGGACAGCTCCCCGCCGAAAAAGCCGCCTGTCAGCAAGTCCAGAAGCGGCAGGCCGGAGAAAGTACGGTTCCGGCTGTTCTGCGGCTTCTCGCTGACATCGGAGATATTCAGCAGGCCGTTGACGGGAATCTCCCGGCAGCCAAACAGCAGCCGTTCTGCTGCCTTGTGACCGTACTTCTCCCGCAGTTCCCGGATAGAATCGCACCCGTGCCACGCCTCATCATTGGGGACGCACACAAACACGGAGAACCGCGCCGCCAATTCGCTGGCGATGGTCTGCTGTTCCTGTCCCGGCGGTACGGCTACCAGAACAAAGTGGAATTTCTTGATAAACTCCACGCATTCCGCCGAACCGGAAAGATCGCTCCAATCCGCAAGACTGCTTTTACATACAGCATTCAGCCCGACATTCTCCATGTCCTCAATATCTTTGCACCACCACAGGCCGCTTGTGCTGTCCTCGTGAATAAAGCGTTTGTTCACACAGTTTAGAACCTCAGAAATATCGCTCGAATGGGTCACTGCTGCCGCCTCCTTCATCCTTTTTCTGCTGTTGAGAAAGTCCCCACCCATCACGATGACAGCGGCGAATGACCAGATTCCAGTCCCGCCACTTGTTTTTATTGCCAGTGGACTGGGCGGCTTCGTCTATGTATGCGATGCACCGCTTGACCTCGGATTCTCCCAAGTCATTTAAGAGGCGGTTATAATCGCTGTCAGTCAATTTCACCCAGCCGTACTGCCCATATTTTTTTCGTGCGGGTGCAGGCGGCTTGTCCGCCTTACTCTTTTCTCTTTTATCTTCTCTCTTTTCTCTAGCGTCACATTGTGACGCATGATGTGACGCATTATCTGAACATTGTGACACTTCACGTCCTCTAAGTTCTCGCATTCGCCTTGCGGATGCTCCTTCAGAACCTGTATTTTCTACGGCTTGCGGAAGAAAATTTTCTGTTTCAGACAGTTGAATTAAAAGCCCATGTCTTATCAAAAATTCCACTGTAACCCGCACATCTTCTTCTCGCTCATCTATCTGAAATGCTAGTTCCTCAGAAAAAGAATCTCCGACGCCCTCAAACACGATGATTCCATTGTTGCTGAGGCTTTCAAGCTGCATTTTCAGGTAAACGATTGTGTATATTTCGCCGCGCTCCATAGTTCGCAACTTTTTCATGGGTTTTTGCCGAAAAAAGTCTTCTTTCAGCTTTAGCCAATAGTACCGCCGTCCTGCCACGTTTCTACCTCCTCAATCACGTCTGCCGTCTTCAATATTTCGGCGGCCCGGTGCCGGATCAGTTCCCGCCGAACTATTTGACCGGAGCCGCCGATTGTGGTATGATCTCTGGTGGAAGCCGTGGTCATTTTGACAGGTGCCTCAGTTTCCGCCTCCCGCCCCGCTGCGCCAACAGTGGGACGGGTATTTTCTTTGCCGCTCATTCCATACCTCCCGCCGCGCACTGATTTCTGACCCATTCCTCCAATGCTTCCACGGAGAACAGAGTGCAGCCGCCGAATTTGAATGCACCGTGAAAATCATCCCGCGCCGCCAGTTCGTAGAGCTTGGGACGGCTGACGCCCAGCATCTGTGCCGCAGTGTTCGACCGTACCGCAATCGGCTTGATGTACAGAGCCGCTTTCTCGGCGGCTGGTTTGTCCGCGTTCATAATCTTTTTGGTCACAGTCTTATTTCCTTTCTGCTCTGCCGGATTCTACAGGCTCCGAACCATCGGACGTATCTTTACTTGTCTCGGCGGCTGGACCATCTACAACGCCGTTAAGCAACGTGTCTTGTCGCTTCAAAATGGTCTTTCTGATTGTCGCTGCTTTTGCCGCCCGCTGTTCCTCGCTGAGAATCCGTGTAGGCGTGATCTTTACCCACGCTTTAGGCACGGTATAGTCCACAGCCTCACCGAACCGGCTGACCTTCTCTAACCAGCATTCCTCCGGGCGTTCCGCTGCCAGCTTCTCCAGCTTACGGCGGAGAGATTTGTTGTGCGTGTAGACATTGGCCGTCTTTTCAGCTTCGTTGTAGCTGATAATGGTTTCCCGTTCATAGTTCGTTAGTTCGCTCATGCTTGATCTCCTTTCTTGATGATGTCGTCCACGGGAACGCCCAGGCCCGCCGCCAGCTTTGCCGCTGTCAGTGGATTGCAGGTCCCGCGCCGGACGATGGTGCTAATGCTCTGACGGGATATGCCGCTACGCTCAGCTAGAGCAGCATTTGTCAATCTTTTCTCAGCTCGCAACAGCTCGATCTTGGTTGCATTGATGGTCATATATTTCACTCCTTTACAGTGTATCCATTTTGGCTACACACTGTTGATTATAGCCAAAATGGATACTTCTGTCAAGAGCATAAATGAAAAAAGTTGACATTTTGGATACAAGCCTTTATAATACAAGCAGGAGGGGTGATTACATGGCACACGATAACAGCCATTTGAAAAGTTTAAGGCTAAAATGTGGATATACACAACAAGAAGTTGCTGATAAAATTGGGGTATCTAAAGCGACTATCAGCAAATATGAAAAAGGACTGCGTGGAGTTAAGCATATAGAAGAACTCAGCCAGTTGTACAATGTCGAGCCAATTTATATCTTAACCGGGAAAACAAGCGAGCAATGGAATATGGAAATGGATGATGCGAGACAACGAGAGGAAGATACAGACCGTGCATATTGGGAATCTGTACTACTATCTGAGCCGATTATCAACATAATGCCCTTACTAGACCAGCTTAACGCTGAGGGGCAGCAAAAAGCCGTAGAACGCATTCAGGAATTGACCGAAATACCCCGCTACCGCTGCACAGACGCCCCGCCGCAGTCTCCAAAGGGCAAGGACACCCCCGCCGATCAACCCGCCGCAGAGGAGCTGACAGAGGATGAATAGCAAAACGCGCTTATGGGCAAAAAGAAAACCGTCCCCGGTGTTGCCAGCACCAGGGACGGCTATAGGGGCGTGATTAAGATTACCTGTCTATCACGTCCTCCATTCTATCATGAACTTTCGGAATCTTAATGAATAAGGACACAAAGATTCGGTGCGCGGA
>CAMWQV010000371.1 GCA_947176425.1 uncultured Clostridia bacterium | reverse complement strand
CGGGTATCAACCTGGCCTACCAGTATGGGTACGACACGCCGGAGAGTTTCAGCAAGGCGTTCAGCCGCTTCCACGGGGTCTCCCCTGTCCAACTGCGGCAGAACCCGGAAAGACTGGTCCCCTTCCTGCCGCTGATAATCACACTTTCTATTCGAGGAGGACAGGGCATGGATTTTATTGTGGAGAAAATGGAAAGCTGGCAGCTCATTGGCGCTGACCGGGAGTTGACCTCAGAAACGTCCTATCAGGATATCCCCAAATTCTGGGACGAATTTGTTGAGGCACATTGCGCATCCCTATGGGCAGGCAAGAAGCCAGAGACGGCAATGGAAAAAGCGATTTGTGAGTGCGGTATCGGGGAGTTTGGCGTGTGCATCGACGACTGCACTGCCCCTGGCCGGTTCCGGTATCTGATCGCCGGGAAGTATGATGGACGGGAGATTCCGGAAGGACTGACAGTGTATACGCTTCCCGCGCTGGAGTGGGTCAAGTTCCGGTGCAGCGGGCCCATGCCGGAGTCGCTGCAAAGCGTGAATACCAAGATCTTTCAGGAGTGGCTGCCGGGAAATCCGGAATTTGAAATCGCATGGGGCGCAAATGTGGAGTGGTATTCTATGGAGAAGGATACCTCCGCGGCGGACTATGAGAGTGAGATCTGGATCCCGGTAAAGCGGAAATAAGAGTGAGAGGACCCCGGCGGCTGGTGGATTCAGCTGCCGGGGCCCTGTTGACGTTTAGAATGGATCGTGATAAAATCAGCGCGATAACTTGAAATTTGGGAGAATATGCTGTAGTGGATAGAAGAGTCGGGAAAAGAACCCTGCAAAAATTAAGAGAAAACGGAGATTTTCAAAACTTTCCTGTATGGGTAAAACAATTTTACGAATTAAGATTCAGGCTGCAGGAACAGCGGGCCTTGCAATGGGGAAATATATACCAGACAGGAAGCCCTTGCATTCCTGGCAAAAATGGGTTAATATGTATCCCGTAAGCAGGCTTCGCGGAAAATAAGGAGGAAATCTTTGCAATGAAAAAACGATTGCTGTCCATACTGCTGGCGTTGTGCATGACGCTGGCGCTGCTGCCGGGGTATGCACTGGGGTTCGATGCGCCGGAAAAATCGGAACCGCTGCATGACGCTACAATGAGCGTGCAGGATTGGCAGGTGCTGCGGCAGGTGAACCGTCATCGTATGTCAATCAATTTGAACCCGCTGTCGGTATTTGAGGCCCTCCAGAAATCCGCTAACCAACGAGTTTTTGAATTGATAAGCCAGTACAGCCATACCCGCCCTGACGGTTCCGCATTCTCCACTGTTTTTGCGGATTATGCAGTCCCCTCTTACAATACCTCAGAGGAAAATATTGCTGTTGGTTATGCGGCCAGCTCCGCTGTCATGGACGGATGGCTGAACAGTGAGCCGCACCGCGCTAATATCGAAAATGCCGGTATGACCCATTTGGGCGTGGGCTACCGCGGCGCCGGTTCGGATCACCCTAATTATTGGTCTCAAAATTTTATCGGTTCATCCGCCTGCCGGTTCTCAAATCTACAGCTGTCGGCAGAAAATATCGCCGGCCTGCCAGGTACGGATCTGGAAACACTTCTGTCGTCTGCGGATATTACGGTCACTGCAGCCTGCTCTCTGCATGGCACCTGCCGCCTGCCTTTGATCGCGGCAATGTGCAGCGGGTATAACAGCAATTCTTCAGCGCCGCAGACCCTAACGGTTACTTATGGCGGCCAGACTACAACTTTATACGTTACAGGCACCAGCCATGACCATATCTGGAGCGCATACAAATTTGAAGGGGAACCGACCGGTGATTTCAAATGCGATTATTGTGACACTGTTATTTCGGAATCCCTGAAAAAAGCCTATGACACCGTTATGGCTCTGAACGAAAAAACTTATCCGCGTACTGCGTCCCAGATTCGCACGGAAATCAAGGAATACATCTTGGGTCAGGTTTCCGAAAGACTTTCTAATTTGGGAAAATTCTCCGGCACTGTGACAGAAATCGATTACTCCCTGCCGCAAAACGGGAAGGACGGCGCGTATGTTTACACCGTGACCATCCAGCCCTACGAACGTGCAGGCTATGTCACTACCGCGCCGGTTACACTGATCCTGCCCGCAGACGGCGGCACGGACGCTACATATTATATCAGCATCCCTACCCCCAACGGCGGCCAAGTAATCCCTAGCACCCGCCATGCCGCACAGGGAGATCGTGTCACACTGTCTGTCTATGCGGATACAGGCTTTGTCCTCAGCAATCTGACTGTTACCGATATACGCAGCCGCACCTTGACCCTGCATGATTCCGGCGACGGCAACTACAGTTTTACTATGCCTTCAAATCAGGTAACAGTGGAAGCAAACTTTAAGAAAAAAGCGGAAACCGCAGACAAGGAACCGCTGCCTTTTACGGATGTCCACAGCACAGATTGGTATTATAACAATGTCGATTATGTCTGGAAACATTCCCTGATGAGCGGTGTATCAGATTCCCAATTTGCGCCTATGTCCTCTACCAGCCGCGCTATGATCTGGACCGTCCTGGCACGTATGCACAACGTTCGTACAGATGTTAATTCGGGCAGTTCCTGGTATGAACGGGGAATGCTGTGGGCTTTACAGCAGGGTATTTCGGACGGCAGCAATCCTTTGACGGACATTACAAGAGAACAACTTGCCGCTATGCTGTGGCGTAATGCCGGCTGTCCGGCTGCGGCAGGCAGTTTGAGCCGTTTTTCTGATTCCGGTTCTGTCAGCCCTTACGCACAGACCGCTATGATTTGGGCTGTCTCTAACCACATCCTGCTGGGAGATAACGGCCGCCTGAATCCGCAGGGCGCTGCAACCCGCGCAGAAGTGGCGGCGATGATTATGCGCTGCGCAGAAAATATTGCTTGAGCATCTATCTGGGGAGAAAGGAGCTGTTCGTTCTCCCCAACTTTTTTGAATACTGCCTTGCAAATTTTGAGACAATAGAATATACTTATTATATGAAAGAGAGGTGTTGAAATGCAGCAGAGAAAAATCATTCCATTATCCCAACTGCCTCTGAAAGATGACTTCATGTTCGGGGAAGTCATGCGGAACGAAAAAGTCTGCAAACTCTTTTTAGAGGCCCTGCTGGGTAAGAAAATCGCTCGCATCGTCTATATCGATAAGCAGTCCGATCTGTCCGACGGCGCGAGAGTACACGGCATTCGCTTAGACGTCTATCTCGCCGACGAAAACAACACGCACTATGATATTGAAATGCAGCAATTTTCCAAAGAAGCGCTGGAAATGCGCATTCGATACTATCAAAGCGGCATTGACCGCAGAACCCTGGAAAAGAGTGACGACTACAAAAATTTATCCAACAGTTTTGTGATTTTTGTCTGTGACTTCGACTACTACAAAAGAGGCGCAGCGAAATACGAACGCACCAGCTTTGTTAACGGCTGGACGGACCTGCCCTATGAAGACGGCAGTCACGTTATTATCCTCAACAGCCGCTATCGGGACCGCAACGCTTCCCCTGCAATCTTAGAGTTTCTGGACTATATCCGAACAAATGATGATGCTATGCAGATGTTCAGCGAACTGGGGCAAGAGACGAAGAAAGCTGTCTTTACTGTACGCAGCGACAAAACGAAGGAGGTTCCTTATATGACTTGGACTATGAAATTGCGCGATATCCGGGAAGAAACCTGGGAAGAGGCCTGGGGAGAAGCCTGGGAAAAATCCCATCAAAAGACGCAGGAAAAAGACATTCAAGGTATGGTGGAAG
>CAMWQV010000370.1 GCA_947176425.1 uncultured Clostridia bacterium | reverse complement strand
ATACATCCATTCTTTAGGGCTATCCTTTTTTGTGAACTTTCAACTCTCAAGTATCTAAAATAGAGAGATAATGTTTCTATTACTCCCCAGGCTTCCGAGGGCCGGTGCGTATGAAGAAAATTGCGGAATATTTTGAAAAATAAAACTGGCATGAGCGTCACCATGCCTGAACCGTATTTTTGATGATACAAATTAAGTATTGGACATTCTGCGGTCCCGCCGCTAAAATGTAAGTGTTCACAAGACACCTATATTTTCGTTATCGGAGGAACCGGCAATGTTCAAAGAAACATCAACCAATCTCGGCGGCCGCCTGTTTTCTGAACGCGATCTGCAAAATTTAATTGTGCCGCTCTTTATGGAACAGCTTCTTGTGATGCTGGTGGGCCTTGCCGACACCTTCGTCATCAGCTTCGTCGGAGAAGCCGCGGTTTCCGGCGTATCGCTGGTCAATTCATTTAACACGATCTTTCTGTTCTTGTTTACTGCCCTGGCTTCTGGCGGAGCCGTTGTGATCAGCCAATACCTGGGCCGGAAGGAGCCGGACATGGCGGGAAACGCGGCCAGCCAGCTGTTGGCCAGTTCCGCTCTGTTCTCGCTTTTGACCGGCGCGGCTGTACTGATCCTCAACGAAACGCTGATGCGGCTGCTGTTTGGGCAGATTGAGACTGACGTGATGCAAGCCTGCGTCACCTACTTGCGAATTTCAGCCTATTCTTACCCTGCACTGGCAATTTATAACGCTGGCGCTGCACTGTACCGGAGCTTCGGAAAGACAAGCACCACCATGTATATCTCCATTATCTCGAATGTAATTAACGTGATTGGCAACTTGATTGGGGTATTCCTTCTGCACGCCGGTGTAGCGGGTGTTGCCTACCCCTCCCTGATTGCCCGTATGTTTTCTGCGGCGGCAATCACCGTCCTTTGCTTCTCCGCCGGAAACCCGGCACGGTATAGTTGGAAGGGGATCTTCGCATTAAACGGAGAACTCCTGCACCGTATTCTGCGCATTGCCATTCCCAATGGGATGGAGAGCGGCGTGTTCCAGTTTGTCAAGGTCGCGCTCAGCAGTGTGGCCGCACTGTTTGGGACCTATCAAATCGCAGCCAACGGTATTGCCCAAAGCATCTGGAGCATGGCAGCACTGGTATGCGTTGCCATAGGTCCGGTGTTCATTACCGTAATTGGGCAGTGCATGGGTGCGGGCGATGCGGACCAGGCGGAATATTACTTCAAGAGGCTACTGTCGATCACGCTGCGGTTCTCCCTGCTCTGGAATGGCCTGACCTTTCTCCTGACGCCGGTTCTCCTGCATTTTTACGCGCTGGAGACAGCAACCAAACGTCTTACTGTCCTGTTGGTACTGATTCACAACGTTTTTAACGCCTTGGCGTTTCCTTTTGCCGACCCGCTTGGAAAAGGTCTGCGGGCCGCCGGGGATGTAAAATTTACCACCGTGATTTCCCTGGTAACAACGATAGGAATACGCCTGATTTTTTCTGTTCTGCTGGGTGTCAGGATGAACCTGGGCGTAGTCGGAATTGCCTTTGCCATGTGCTTAGACTGGACGGTGCGCGGCCTTATTTTCTGGAGACGGTTTCGGGAAAACAACTGGAAAGACCTTCAAGTCATTTGATGGAACCTTCTTCGAGGTTTCCGCATGGAGAGAGGACTCTTCGCCGTTTCCAACGGAATCTGAAACAAAGTGAAACGGAATCGGGCCGTAAAACCGTCTCCAAGTGAAACAAGACGAAACAGAAGCTATTGAAAACACATTGTTCGCTTTGCTATCGTTTATATGATTGTTATTATGCGGAAACGGGGGTGAAACGCTATGACATTGGCACAGAGAGTGGAAGAACTGACGATTTCCAGCGGCGGTGATTCCAAACGAACGATTGGCGAATTTGTTCTGGCGAAAAGAGAGCGGCTGCGCGAGTTTACTACCCGGCAGATTGCGGACGAAACCTATACCTCCAAATCGGCGCTGGTTCGCTTTGCAAAAGCGCTGGGGTTTTCTGGCTGGTCAGAATTTGCGAAACAGTTTGTCAGTGAACAGCACTATCGAGACACGCATTATTCCGATGTCGATCCCAATATTCCCTTCCAGGAAAATAGCTCCACAAAAGATATCATCAATTTAATGTGCAGTCTGCAAATGGAGAGTCTGATGGATACGGCGGACCTCATCAAACCTTGGACGGTGGATAGTGTCGTGGACCTGTTAGAGCGGTCAAACCGGATCGCTCTTTTTGGAATGAGTCCCAACAATCTTTTGGGAGAGCTTTTCCGCCGCCGGATGTTGACCGTGGGACGGCTGGTGGAAATCCCGGCTTTGGGTGACAGCGGCCTGCTGGCGGCGTCCCTTCGGGAGGGAGACTGCGCGATCATCATCTCGTATTCCGGCAACTCCCACACCTGCGAGCCGCTGAATGTACTGCGGTTCCTGGAGAAAAATCATGTTCCCGCTATCGGGATCACCAGCTGCGGGACGAACTTCCTGCGGCAGCACGCAACCTATACGCTCTCCATTTCCTCCCAGGAAAAGCTGTTCAGCAAAATATCCACCTTCGCAACGGAGACGTCTATTTTGTATATTCTGAACGTGCTGTTCTCTGCCTATTTCGCCCGGAACTTTCAGGAGAACTTCAAAGAAAAAGTAGACATGGGCCGGGTGCTGGAATACCAGAGATTTTCCAATATTTCCGAATTGAAAGAGGACCCTTCGCCGCTCCCGACGGAATCTGAAACAAAGTGAAACGGAATTCAGCCACAAAACCGGCTCTGAGTGAAACAAGACGAAACAGGAGGTATTGAAAGCATATCCCGTCATTTGCTATAGTTTGTACATGACAAGTGGACCAATATTCCCCTAAAATTTTGGAGAAAAGAAAGGACGTGTACAGCTATGAGCAAGAAGTATGAAGCCGCGGCAGCGGAGATCCTCGCCGCCATCGGAGGCGCGGAAAACGTGAACGCCGCCCGCCACTGCCAGACCCGCCTGCGCTTTGTCCTGAAGGATCAGGGCAAGGTAGACCGGAAAACCCTGGAGGCCATTCCCGCTGTGCTGAAGGTCATCCCCACCGAGGGAATGTATCAAGTGGTCATTGGCACGGATGTGGCCAGCTGCTATGAGGAAATCGTCAAGCTGCTGCCTGAGAGCATCGGACAGGATAAGGGCGGGGAGGAAGGTCCCAAACAGAAAGTCAGCCCCGTCACCGCTGTGATCGACTTCATCTCCGGCACATTCCAGCCGGTCATCCCCGCTCTTTCCGGCGCAGGTATGCTGAAGGCTCTGATGGCCCTGCTGGTCGTGTTCAAGGTAATTGACACCAGCACCCAGACCTACTACATCATCAATTTCTTCGCGGACGCCGTTTTCTATTTCCTTCCTATCCTCCTGGCCTTCTGTCAGGCGCAGAAGATGAAGTGCAATCCGGTACTGGCCGCTGCTGTTGCCGGAATCATGATGCACACCAGCTGGACGGCCCTGGTAGCCGCCGGGGAACCGGTATTCTTCTTCAACATTATCCCCTTCACGCTGGTGAACTACACCTCCACAGTCATCCCCATTATCCTGGTCATCTTTGTTCAGGCGTATGTGGAGAAGTTCCTCAACCGCGTGATTCCCAAGGCGGTCAACCTGGTGTTTGTTCCCATGCTGACCTTCCTGATCATGGGTACGCTGGCCCTGTCCGCCCTGGGTCCCATCGGCAACATCATCGGCCAGTATCCTGTCGCTGATACACATCTGCCGCTGCCGACGATCGTACGCGGGTAGCTCTCGGTGG
>CAMWQV010000369.1 GCA_947176425.1 uncultured Clostridia bacterium | reverse complement strand
ATTGATAGCTCTTTTTCTTTTCCATTTCTCTCACCTCAGTCACATTATATCATATTCTGTCTTATTTTGGGATAGGCTCTTAATATATATGTATTTGATAAACCTATAAATGCGATTTAAGAGTTTTTCATCACTGTTTTTATCAAGCATTTCTGTAATTTTTCTTTTTATGCCAGCCGCATTCGTTTCACTGTTTTTATGTTCCATCCATATATCACGTTCCTTTCAGAAATTTTGTTCTCTGATAAAATCATAGCACAGACGTTCCTGAGAATCAAGATACTAAATTGTACAAATATTCTATGCAAAATTTGTCGAATCTATTAGACTTGTAAAAATTACAAAATAGAGGATATTCAATGATAAAAAAATTTATATTTTTTTGTGTGGTATTATCACTGCTGATTACTTTATCCGCCTGCGGTTCTGGATCGTCAAATGGAAACGAGAAATCCGCCAATAAAGATGACGAGAAAGTGGAATATACTGTTGATTGGAGTAAGTGCTTAGAAGATTTGAAAGAATCCGTGTTGAATCAAGAATTTTATCCTTACGCAAAGGATGTCGGCGTGGTCGTTGATGATGACCAAAACCGAATCGCCATTTCTATAGTTGTCAGCGATGATACCTCTCCGGAAACAGCTCTTGACTATGCAGATACCGTTGTCCGACAGTATAATTTGATGGCCTCTACTCAAGACAGTAATATAGCTTCTGGCTCGAAAGACTACTACGGCGGACTATATGACCAATATGACGTTCTGATCGGAGTTGCTCCGCAAAGTAAGACAGGATATAAGGACGCTTGGTTTGTTTCTGACGCAATTCTTTCCGGAGCGCACAACAAGATTAGACTTCAAAATGTTTCCGTGGATAACGCGAAAGCACAGGATCAAACAAAAAGTATACCTGTCGAGTTGGAAACTCAAAAAGAACCGGACCCGCCCCAAGAGGAAAAAACAATTCCAGAACCTGTAGCCGATCCAGCCCCTGAGCAGGCTGCTGTGCAAGTACCCGAACCAACACCAGAGCCGGTTAAAACAAGACCGAAGTCGGAACCCATTGTAACGTCAGCGCCTTCGCCTGAACCTACTCCGGAGGTCAAAAATGATCCCGAAGAAGCCAAACCGGCGGCAAGCGCAGGAAATTCCGGAAACACAGGCGGCGGTTCTGGAAATGCAAGCAATTTCGATACATACGATAATGCAGAACAACAGCAAACCACCGATAAATGGGTTCTAAACACAAAAAGTAAGAAAATACATTACCGCAGTTGCAACGATGTAAAAAAGATTGCTCCGCAAAATTATTCTACATCTAACAGTGAAGAAAGCGAACTAATAAGCCAGGGATATACCACGTGCGGCCATTGCCATAAATAGCATATAGGAGAAAGAAAAATGAACGGTCTACTCACGAAAATACTTGTCGGTGTATCATTGGCAGCGATCATCGCGCTGGCGGTCCCGCTGGGCTTGATGACAGCGACGATTATTCGCGGAGAAAGTCCCCGGCAGCTTGCGAAAAATGCGAAGGTCATCTATACTGTTGGCACGGCAGACAAGACTGAGCAGGATGACGCACAGCCAGAGCCGGAGGCCGAACCCGCCGAACCAGTGCAGCCGATGACGGTGGGGGAGCAGCTTGGTTTCAAACCGCAAGTGCAGCCGGACCCGCAGCTCGATACAGTTCCTGAAGCTGAAGTTGAAGTAACGCCAGAGCCAGCACCGGAACCAGAGCCAGCACCGTCCGCTGAACCCGAACCAGAGCCGGAACCCGCTCCAGCACCTAGCACAACCGCAACAAAGAAAACGACAACATCGCAGAAGCCAAAGACGACGGTAAAGAAAAGTACAAATCCATCGAAAAGCGTCCCAGCAGCACAAGAGCCGGTCCAGGTAAAGCAGGAGCTGGAACCTGTTCCGCAGGAAGCAGCCACGGCGGAACCTGTATATGAACTTGATCCCAACTATGTCCCGAGCATGTTTGAGTGGATGAACGATCCGGCATACCTGCAAGCTATTCAGCAGATGGACGCGTCAGATATTCCATATGTGCCGTCTATATTTGGTGATTCAACGGAAAATTATGATGTCGGAGAGGGGCTGGAAACTTCGAATATTACGTCTGACAGTGAGGATCAGGACAGAAACAATACAGTACCAGCTAACGGAAATTCAGGCAATGAGAATACATCTGGCGGAAGCTCCTCGTCTGGAATATATGAACACGATTTTTCAAAAGGACTTCTTGGTACGAGAAACTCGAACAAATATCATAGTCATGACTGTATGGCCGCACAAAAAATACCTCCAGAAAATGAAATCTGGTTTAAGTCAGTAACAGAAGCAGAAGCAAATGGATACAGCAAATGCGGGATTTGCTATAGATAATAAAAAAACCGTCCCCAGTGTTACCAGCACCGGAGACGGCAATGAGGGAAGTAAGTTTTAGCCGACATACTTCCCTCTCATAATAACAGAACAGGAGAGGAAATGCAACATGAAATGCAGAAAATGTCGGACGGAAATTCCGGACGGCAGTAAATTTTGTGCGCAGTGCGGGGTCCGGCAGGATATCAGCCGAGGGCAGAAGAACCGCGGGAACGGGCAGGGGAGCGTGTATCAGCTGCCCAATAAGAAGTGGATAGCGATAAAAACGATCTGTTACGAACCGGGCGAAGACGGAAAAACGAAACGGATTACCAGATCGAAGTCAGGTTTCCGGACAAAGAAAGAGGCGCTGGACTATCTGCCTCAGATTGCCGCAGAACGCCGTCCAAAGGCCGTCACGTTCCGGCAGGTATATGACGCTTGGGAACTCACGCACAGGGCAGGGAAGTCCACTATGGACTGTTACAGAGCGGCTATGAAATACTTTGCGCCGGTATGGTATATCAAACTGCCGGACATTACCATAGACGATCTCCAAAAATGTATGGACGAATGCGCAAAGGGCAAGCGCACCAGGGAAAATATGAAAGCGTTATGCGGTCTGCTCTACAAGTACGCGATCCCGCGCAAGCTGACGGATATCAATATGGGGCAGTATCTGATTGTAGGCGGCGGAGACAACGGCAGCAAAGACGCCCTGCCTGACGCAGCGGTGAAAGAAATAGAAAGACATTCTGGCTTGATCCCTGGAGCGGATTACGTGATGTGTCAATGCTATCTGGGATTTCGTCCTTCTGAGTTTCTTGCACTCGATGTGTCAAATTACAATGCTGAAGAAAAGGCGTTTGTCGGCGGAGCGAAGACGGACGCGGGTCGGGATCGAGTTGTTACAGTTTCGCCCAAGATACAGCCGATTGTAGACAGACTGGTTGCAGGGAAAAAGAATGGTCCTGTTTTCTGCGGCAGTTCAGGAAAGCAAATGGATATTAAAGCATATCGGTCTCTGTTTTACAGGGTGCTGGAGCAATGCGGGATAGACAACCCGATTGAGGAAGTTTGTGGTGTGAAGCGGAGAAAGTACACGCCGCACAGCTGCCGCCACACGTTCGCCACAATGATGAAGCGTGTTTCAGGTTCGGATAAAGACAAACTCGAACTTATGGGACATACCAGTACAGAAATGCTGCGGCATTACCAAGATGTGTCTCTGCCAGACCTGAGAAGAATCACGGACGCACTTTAAAAATTTTTTGTAATAGATTTGTAATAGCATAAACTTTTACACAACATATCTTTTTTGAATAAAAGAAAAACGCAGTAAACAGCTTAAAAAATAAGCTATTTACTGCATTTTTGGTGGAGATAAGCGGGATCGAACCGCTGACCTCTTGAATGCCATTCAAG
>CAMWQV010000368.1 GCA_947176425.1 uncultured Clostridia bacterium | reverse complement strand
ATACACTTCGTATGCTCACGGCGCAGCAGTTTGAACGCGCTTCATCATTGATCTGTGAATGTGAACTGATCCGAAGACGGGAACAGCTTCCAGGCGGAGAAATATCCATCGGAATGTGGGTGGGAAGCGCAGTGACACCTAATCATGTTGCCTCCTCTAGTGATGAGGATCTGGAATCGGCAGAAAGTATCTTGAAGGCTTTGCAGCAGGGGGGCGATACACAGAATATTACAAGTAGTCCCGTACAATTAAACTGCTGCCCATATTGCGGCAAACCATTGGATATCATTACCTCCTACAAGATTAAAAATCGAGAGTTCCATACAAAATGCTCCGATCCGAAATGCCCCTTTTTTGATGAGCTGCCGGTGGTTACTGTGGACGATGACATCTATGTCAGGCGTCCGACGCTGCTGATCAGTACGATTGACAAGTTTGCCCGGCTGACTTGGGAAGAGAAAGCAGGGGTAATTTTTGGTGCAGATGGAAACAGACTCCCGCCGTCACTTCTGATTCAAGACGAACTGCATCTGATTTCCGGTCCGCTGGGATCAATCAGCGGGTTATATGAAATCGCTGTCGATCAGCTATGCACAAAGGACGGCATTGGACCGAAAATAATTGCATCGACCGCGACAGTATGCAACGCATCGGGCCAAATTAAGGCGCTTTATGGACGAAAGCATTTTCAATTTCCGCCCTCTGGCCTGCATTATCAGGATTCATTTTTTGCGTGTCAGGCCAATGCGCAGGAACGACCCGAACGGTTGTATGTAGGATATTGTGAGACAGGCGGCAGTTTGGTGGACGCAATCGTGAGGACTTTCGGCACGATTACGTTTGCCTTGAAATATTTAGAGCTTACCGGAGCCTCGAAGGATGTTATCGATCATTTCTGGACAAACGTTGGATATTTTAACTCCTTAAAGGACCTCGGAGCAGCGGACACGCTGATTTTGGATCGTGTACGTGCCTATACCGAGTCGTTAAGACGCCATAAATTCCACAAGGATGCAGACCGCGTGTCAATGCCGCCTTTTGAGGATATATATGAGCATGGCGAGCTGACAAGCCGGAAAAGCGCACGGGAAATCACAGAGATACGGACAATCTTAGACAGCGTACATTATCCGCATCAGGGAGCCTATTCTTATATTTTGTCCAGCAATATGTTATCTGTAGGAATTGATATTTCCCGTCTTGGCCTGATGACAGTCTATGGTCAGCCCAAATCTACGGCAGAATATATCCAGGCTACCAGCCGTGTTGGGCGGTCTAATCCCGGACTGGTCATTGTTCTGCTGCATATGATGCGTGCGCGGGACAAAGGACATTTTGAACAGTTTCAGTCATACCATCAGGCGCTGAACAGGATGGTGGAACCTACCAGTGCCGCCCCATATGCGTGCCGCGCTCTGGAAAAAGCCCTTCATGCGGTCTTCGTTATTCTGGTACGGCAGCAGATCGATGACTTACACGAGAACATGGATGCCTGTAATTTCCGCGTTTCTCGGCCTGAAGTACAGGAGATTCTGCAAAAAATATTGCGGAGAGTACAGCAGCAGTCACCGGAAACATATGGTTATGCACAAGAAATACTGGAAGATTTTGCTTTGCAGTGGGAAGAAGAAGCGCGCTTAAAGAAAAAGAACTTCCGGTACGCATTGAAGAACGCTTCCGAAGAAACAACGGATGTACTGCTTACTTCGGCGGAGAAAGCAGAAAATGCGATCTTCCCCCCTACGATGAACTCAATGAGAAATGTTGATACACAATCAAACGTATATCTGATAGAGAGAAGGTCGGCCCCATGAGAAGGATCAGAAGAAGACCTGCAAAGCACCTGGGCGAAATGCGGACCACCCAACTGATTACTTCCTATGGTGTTGGTTCCATTGTTGATTTCAAAGATGAGACGGGAATTTTAGCGGAAGCGGACAACTGGTATCTTGAAACAGATCCGGATGAAGATCGTGTGATCCGTTGCCATAACCTTGAAAAAATACTGGGGAAAGACTTCTTTGTTATGCCTAAATGGGATTCCAAAACGTATGCCGTATACCAGAAACAGCGAAGCCGGGATATCGGTGCGTATCGTTTTCCTAATATATTGTATTGTCCGCGCTGCTGCCGTCTGATTTATGACGCAGAATTGGGCGGAACAAAGTCCGGAGCGTTGAAATGCCCGCACTGTGCGGATTCCCGCTTGGTTCCGTCCCGATTTATAGTGGTATGTCCGCAGGGACATTTGGATAATTTCCCGTATGATGCGTGGGTTCATTCTGGGAAGCCCTGCCCAAAGAGAAAAAGCGGTGATCTGCCCAATTTAAAACTTAAAAACGTGGACGGACGGAACAGCATAAGCAGTTTGATGGTATTTTGTGACGACTGCGACAACAAGCGCAGTATGCAGGACGCCCTTGCAGGAACCAACTTAAAGTCCGTATATAAGTGTTCCGGGCGGCGTCCGTGGCTGAAAATTGAATATAGCGGAAAGCCCTGTCAGCAAGACGCTGTGGCAAGACTGAGAACTGCCGCAGGCGTATATATGTCTGCAAATGTCAGCGCACTCAATATCCCGCCGTGGACGACGCGGATCAGCCAGGTACTTCAAAAACATATGAAAGCTTTAGATGGACGGACGGATGAACAGGCAATCGACTATATCAATAAAAATCTCCTTCAGCGTCTTCCCAACACAGATGCAGACACTGTTTTAGACGTATGGAAAACACTTTTGGAAGCGGAACAAGAGGCGGGACCTAAGAATGAGCAGCAGCTTTACGAGGATGAATATGTGGCTTTATGTGATGAAGCTGAAGGAACAGACGCGGATTTTTGTTCTACACAAAAACCTGTTCCAGCAAAATACAGTGGGTTGATTGACCGTGTTTTTGCGGTTACCAGACTGACCGAAGTGGTTGCGATGCTGGGCTTTACCCGCTTGAATCCGTGGGATGGAGATTACCACAGCAAATCGCTTGCGCCTATCTTCTCTCAAAACAATCCGAAGTGGCTGCCAGCAGTTGAACTGCATGGAGAGGGAATCTTTATTGAGCTGACAGAGAAATCTGTACTCCAATGGGAGAAGCAAAATACCGCAGTCTACCAAAATATGATGTTGAATATGGTGAACAGCAGATTTTATTGTGCAAATGCGTCTGCACGATATGTTTTGCTGCATACATTGTCCCATCTGCTGATTCGTGCGTTTGCAGTTAACTGCGGCTACCAGGCAGCCTCGCTGAAAGAGAGAATATACGCAACCTACGGACCATCAGGAAAACCAATGGCGGGAATTTTGCTCTATACAACTGCCGCCGATACAGAAGGGAGTTTAGGCGGATTGGTTGGACAGGCGGAACCGGAATATATGGAGGCGCATTTGGATTCTTTGCTGAATGAGGCGAGCTGGTGTTCCTCAGATCCGCTGTGTTTAAGTGCTTCGGGGAAAAATGCACAGGGTCTTCATGGCTTGAATTATGCTGCCTGCCCACAGTGTACACTGTTGCCGGAAACTTCCTGCGTGATGCGCAACTCACTGCTTGACCGCGGTGCGTTGATCGGAAGAACGCAAGACTCTACAGTCGGTTATTTTGCCTCTGTTATGTAAATATGCAGTAACTACATCCACAAATATGCCCCAGACCTTAAACAGAGATCTGGGGCATAAGTATCAGCAGCAGAAGGTGAAAATAAACTGTACTTGGTCGTAATGATTCCAGGGATTGAGAGTCGGCTTTCCTATAAATTTATGAGGAATGGACTTTCCTTTGCGCTTTTTCCCCTGGTTCCAGCCAAT
>CAMWQV010000367.1 GCA_947176425.1 uncultured Clostridia bacterium | reverse complement strand
GTTACAGCCGTCCGCAATCTTTAAATACGCGTAGTGCGCGGGGGTTGTCAGAACGCGGTCAAACTCGTCCACAGGGGCGTCGATATCCGCAAAATCCGAGACAAGTTCTCCCTTCATGACCGCCTCGACCGCGCTTGTAATATCCTTATAGCTCCCCGTTCCCAGAATACCGTCTACTTCCGGCAGTTCGGCGCGCACCTCCGATTGGTACCGCTGGGGCATACAGCCCGTCACCAGAATTTTTTTGATTCTGCCGTCTTTTTTCAGTTCAGCCATTTTCAGGATATTCTCAATAGCTTCCTCATTGGCGCTGGTCAGGAAACCGCAGGTGTTGACCACAACAATATCCGCGCCTTCGGGATTGCTTTGCAGCTTGTATCCGGCGTCCCGGCATAAGGCCATCATCTGTTCACAGTTGACTACGTTTTTCGCGCAGCCCAAAGATATAAAATAAATCGTATACGACATACTGTTTATCCTTCCGCATCCTCCCAAAGCTCTGTATACCGCCGCAGGGCATCTTTGACCTCGCCCCAGCCGAATCCGCGCCGCAGCAGGCTGTCGCTGACCCGTTTGAGTTCTTTCCGGTCCGACAGGTCGCCGCGGCATTTTTTTTGGATGAGTTCGTCTAAAATTTCCTGCTGGTCCGGCAGTTCTTTCAATGCCTCGTCCCACAGTTCACGGTCTACACCGCGGCGGCGCAGTTCCTCACGAATCCGCGCCGGACCGTAGCCTTTGCCGCCGTAGTGCCGTACCACCGACGCGGCATAACCGGCGTCATTGACCGCGCCGATTTCTTCCAGCCAGTCTGCGGCGGCTTCCGCGTCCGCCTCCTCCGCGCCCTTTCTCACCAGCCGCCGTGTCAGCTCCTTTTTCGACAGCGCCCTGCTGCCAATGATATTTGCCGCCGCGGCCTTTGTCCCGGACGCCTTCGCGGAACGCTCCAGCAGCTCGATCTTCTCCTCTGAAAGCTCATCGTCCTCCCGCAGAGAAAACCGCAGCAGTTCGTCTTCCGTGACACGCAGAAGACGGGCGTCTTCCAGTTTTACCAGAAAACGGCCCTTCTTCCGCTGTGACGGCTTGATTTCTATAATCCGCATGATTATTCTTCCTCAAAGGACGCCTCGTCCTCAAAGGGGATGTAGTCAGCGTCAGCCGTTTCTTCCGTATCGCTGATATCGTCCAGTTTGACGGCTTTGCTGGTCTTCTTTCCGGACTTTCCGGATTTTGCGGACTTATCATCTTTGGGGGGTTCGGGTTCGTCGTCAACCTCGTCGTTAAAATCTTCGGCAGATACGTCAACAGCGCGCCCGGCAGCTTTCGCCGCAATCTGCGACTGACTGCTCATCAGCTTGAAGAAATCCCGGCGGATAGTGGCTTCCAGCGTGCCGGCGGTTTCCGGATTGTCCCGCAGATACTGCTTTGCCGCGTCACGGCCCTGTCCCAAACGGACCTCACCCATAGAGAACCAGGAACCGGATTTTTGTACCAGATCCAGTTTCACGCCCAGATCGACCAGTTCGCCCAGCAGGCTGATTCCCTCGCCGTACATGATATCAAATTCCGCCTCACGGAACGGGGGGGCCATCTTATTTTTGACAACTTTCGCTTTGGTACGGTTGCCGATCATCTCGCCGCTGGATTTCAGCGTCTCCGAACGCCGGACATCAATACGGACAGCAGCGTAGAATTTCAGCGCACGGCCGCCGGTGGTCACTTCCGGATTGCCGTACATCACGCCCACTTTTTCACGCAGCTGGTTGATAAAAATGACAATGCACTTGGTCTTATTAATCGCGCCTGCCAATTTCCGCAGGGCCTGACTCATCAGACGTGCGTGCAGGCCCACATAGCTGTCACCCATCTCGCCTTCGATCTCTGCACGCGGCACTAATGCGGCAACGGAGTCCACAACGACAACATCCAGCGCGCCGGAACGGACCAGAGCTTCCGTAATTTCCAATCCCTGCTCCCCGGTATCCGGCTGGGAGATCAGCAGATCATCGATATTGACACCCAGCGCATGGGCATAGGCGGGGTCCAAGGCGTGTTCCGCGTCCACGAACGCCACTTCACCGCCCTGCTTCTGCGCCTGCGCGATGACATGAAGGGCAAGGGTGGTTTTGCCGGAGGACTCAGGCCCGTAAATTTCGATAATGCGTCCCCGCGGCAGGCCGCCGACTCCCAGAGCCAGGTCCAGCGACAGGGAACCCGTCGAGATACATTCCACATTCATCTGGCTGATGTGGTCGCCCAGACGCATGATTGCGCCTTTGCCGTAGGTCTTTTCAATGTTTTTCATCGCGTTCTGAATCGCCGTTTTTTTATCGGTGGCGATTACAGCGGTTTTGGTCAATTTCTTATCCTTGTCAGCCATAATAGTTGTACCCCTTTCCAATCATTGCATTTATATTATTCTTCTTTTTTTCCTTTTTCCAAACTTTCCCCAAAACAGCAGCACGGCAGTTGCCAGAACGACAAGCAGATCGACGACGCCGATTTTACGGAACAGCAGCCAGGTTGCGCCCAGCTGTACCACAACCACGCCGAAACTTACAACCCAGGCAGGCATGTCCTGTTTTCTGGCGTGCCATACCAGCATTCCCGGTATCGGCGACAGTACGGCAAGAATCCCCCAGCCAATCAGAAACTGTTCCGGCCATGTGCTGTCCAGCAGTTCCGCGGCGGCATAGTACGCCGCGAGCATACCGCCCAAAAGCAGCAGTACATGCAGCCCCGCACGGGCCGGACTGCGGCTGCACAGCGCGACCGCTGATGCCAGCAGAATCCAGACTGCAATTCCGGAGGTCAGTTCCGCCAGAAAGGGGCTGTGCAGATCCGCCCACTTCGACGCCGCGCCAAGGCTCACGCCCAGCAGCAGGACCAGCAGGGAGTTGCGGATAGAGACTGCGATGCTTGGTTTTCCTTTATATATCCCTCGTGTCATTGCCTCACCTCTTGTTTACAAATAAATCATACCATAATTCCTGTCCGAAAATCCGGACACTAAAATAAAAATATTACTTGGTTCCATAGATTATCCTGGGGATATTTTGACTGTCCGGCACGATATGGAGGTCCCGAAACCCCTCCGCCTGCATAATCCGCAGCACGGCGTCTGCCTGACCGGTCCCCACTTCATAATACAGCCGTCCGTTTTCGCGCAGGGCCTTCCGCCAGAGACGGGAAACGGCACGGTAAAAATCCAGTCCGTCCACACCGCCGCATAGTGCGGAATACGGCTCGAAATCCTTCACGGAACGCTCCAGCGACGCAATATCCGCCTCCGGAATATAGGGCGGGTTGCAGACGATACAGTGGAAATGATTGATAGAATCCGGCGGCGTCTGCAAAGCGTCCAGCGCCGTCACAGATACACGGTCCGACAGTCCGCAGCGCTGAATGTTTTGACGGCATATTTCGAGCGCTCCTTCGGACAGCTCCCCCAGCAGCGTTTCACAGTCCGGCACGTTCGCGGCGGCAGCCAGTCCGAGACACCCGCTTCCCGCGCACAGATCCAGTACCCGGCACGGTCCTAAAGTTTGCAAGTATCGGATGGACTCCTCCGCAAGCACTTCCGTATCGATGCGGGGAATCAGGACATTCCGATTGACAGACAGCGTCAGGCCGTAAAAATCCCATTCGCCGATGAGATAGGCCACCGGTTCACCGTTCAAATGCCGCGCCGCATAGGACCGGATCAATTTTTCTGTCTCTGCGGGGACGCATTCCTGGGCATCCCGAAAAAATTCCAGGGCAGTCTTCCCGCTTCCGCAGCAGACCAGCTCCCGCGCCTCCAGACCGGCTCCGGGATATCCCG
>CAMWQV010000366.1 GCA_947176425.1 uncultured Clostridia bacterium | reverse complement strand
GTCCTGCCAAGGGCTTGTTCACTTTTTACTACCCACTCATTCTACCGATGAGCCGTATAATGTGGATAATTTATCTTAGTGGATTCAAAAAAACGTCCGCATGTGTATTGGTTCAGATTCCATGTGGCCCAAAGATCTTCATATGTTCTGTTTTCGTTACAAACTGTTCGCAGATGTGTTTCCAGCTTATAGTTCATAACTTAACACCTCCTTAGTCTGGAAGCCTTAGCGGATTTTCCGCTCGCTCCTCTGTAATCCGGTACGAATTCGCTTGCTTTTTGTCATTTCCATGGTAACATAATTGTTTCTTGATTTCAATATTTTAATTCCAAGATAATAGAAAGCCACGGTAATTAACTGAGTAAACAGCTTACACTGTATCTGTTGGCGGCTGTTCTGGAATCGGCATTGTCGTCTTAACGGGCAATCAGTCTTGCTGGGGCGGACGGTTAAATCCTATAGCAGCCAGTCCCTTTTATGTAGTATTATAACTGACATATTCAGAAATTTTGTCCTATATTGAACTCAAAAAATATATATTGAGATATTTCAAGCATATTTTCTACCAAAAACGCATTAAATATCTGCTTTTCCTCCCGTATAATCTCCCCACCCCAGGAACAGAATACCAAGTGGGCAAATGTACAGGCTCTGTACAGACGTCTGAGAATTTATAACGGTATTCGTCAAGGGGGATGATAACTTGCAGGGCAAGGTTGAAATCTGCGGAGTGAATACTTCTAAATTAAAGGTACTGCGAAACGAGGAGACCATGGAACTGCTGCGCCGGACCAAGGAGGGGGATAAGCAGGCTCGGGAAGAATTAATCAGCGGTAATCTGCGGCTGGTTCTGTCCGTAATCCAGAAATTCGCGAGCCGGGGGGAAAACCCGGACGATTTGTTTCAAGTGGGCTGTGTGGGACTGATTAAGGCAATCGACAACTTCGACATTAACCAGCCAGTACGATTTAGTACGTACGGCGTACCCATGATCGTGGGGGAAATCCGGCGGTATTTAAGGGACAACAGCGCGATCCGTGTCAGCCGGAGTATGCGGGATACTGCTTACCGGGTGATGCAGGCGCGGGAAAAGTTGATGGCAAATTCCCAAAGAGAACCAACCGTAGAACAGCTGGCGAAAGAATTAAATATCCCGCGGGAAGACGTCGTATTCGCGATGGATGCCGTGGTGGACCCGGTGAGCCTGTTTGAGCCGGTGTATTCCGACGGCGGAGACACGGTCTGTGTGATGGATCAGGTAAAAGATACGAAAAATACGGACGACCACTGGCTGGAGCATATCGCTTTGAAAGACGCTCTGGACCGTTTGGGTGAACGGGAACGGCATATTTTAGCGCTTCGGTTCGGTGAGGGAAAAACACAGATGGAGGTATCCGCAGAGGTAGGGATTTCCCAGGCGCAGGTCAGCAGGCTGGAAAAGAACGCGCTGAAAGCTATCCGTAAAAATATCTGACAGGCATAGGACATTCTAAATACAGCATACAGTTTCTTCGAGAGGAGGATGCGTATGCAGTGCAGGATGGTCGAGCTTCGGTGCAAGGAAGTGATCAATATCTGCGACGGGAGCAGGCTGGGGTTTGTAGGGGATGTGGAGGTGCTGCTGCCAGAAGGAAAGGTGATGGCGCTGGTCGTACCTGGTCCATGCCGGTTCTTCGGCTTATTCGGAAAAGGAGAGGAATTTTATGTGCCTTGGGACTGCATCAGACAGGTCGGGGACGATATCATCCTCATTGATAAGCCTCCAGAACGCAGGCCGCCCTATCAGGAACGGCGCAAAAAGCGGCGCTCTCTGTTTTGAACGGAGACAGCAATCGATATCTACCTGATTTTCAGCAGTTTTTTCTGAATATTTGGTAAAAAGTCCTTGCATTTGCTGGCTGCTTGTGGTATTATAGTTCAGCATTCCGCACAGTCTCGGATGTCTGGCCGGTGCCGCCCGGCGCGGTTAGCCCGACAGATGAGGAGACTGGAGGGTAAAACTAAATTTTCTGGAGGAATTTTTAACATGGCAAGCGTCGTATCAATGAAACAGCTGCTGGAAGCCGGCGTGCATTTCGGCCACCAGACCCGCCGCTGGAACCCTAAAATGGCTCCCTACATCTACACGGAGCGCAACGGCATCTATATCATCGACCTGCAAAAGACCGTGAAAAAGCTGGAAGAAGCCTATAACTTCGTCCGCCAGCTCAGTGAAAACGGTGAAGCCCTGCTGTTCGTCGGCACCAAAAAGCAGGCACAGGAAGCGATCAAAGAAGAAGCCAGCCGCTGTAATATGTATTTTGTCAACGCCCGCTGGCTGGGCGGTATGATGACCAACTTTAAGACCATGCGTACCCGTGTGGACCGGCTCAATCAGCTGAAACGGATGCAGGAAGACGGCGTGTTCGATATGCTTCCCAAAAAGGAAGTCATCAAACATATGGGCGAAATCGAGAAGCTGGAAAAATATCTGGGCGGCGTCAAGGACATGAAACGTCTGCCCGGCGCGCTGTTTATTGTGGATACCCGGAAAGAGCGCAACGCGATTGCAGAAGCCCACAAACTTGGAATTCCTGTTGTGGCCATCGCTGATACAAACTGCGATCCTGATGAGATCGATTATCCCATCCCCGGCAATGATGACGCGATTCGTGCCATCAAGCTCATCTCTTCTATTATGGCAAACGCAATGATCGAGGGTAAACAGGGCGAACAGAACGAAGAACCTGCTGAAGAAGCTGCGGCACAGGCCTAATTAAACGAGCAACACAATGGGGGCGGGTACAGTCCCGTCCCTTTTTTCCTTGTTTAGACTAAATTATGATTACGGAGGATATAGAATTATGGCATTTACAGCTGCTGATGTGAAAAACCTGCGCGAAATGACCGGTGTAGGTATGATGGATTGCAAAAAGGCTCTGTCCGCTTCTGACGGTAATATGGACAAGGCTGTTGAGTATCTGCGTGAAAAAGGTCTTGCCGCTTCCGCTAAAAAAGCCGGCCGGATCGCTGCCGAAGGTATGGCTTATGCTGCCGTCATTGATGGCGTGGGCGTTGTTGTAGAGGTCAATGCGGAGACTGATTTCGTGGGTAAAAATGAAAAATTCGTGGACTTTGTCAAAGGCGTGGCAAAGACAGTTGCAGTCGAGGCTCCTGTGGACTTGGATACCTTGATGAGCTGCAAGTTTAACGGCACAGAACATACTGTTACTGAACAGCAGCAGGAGATGGTTCTTGTGATCGGTGAAAACATCAAAGTGCGCCGCTTTGTTCGTTATGCTGATGGTGTGTCTATCCCCTATATCCATGCAGGCGGCAAGATCGGTGTGCTGGTTAATCTCAACGTCGAGGGCGAAGTCACGGATCAGGTGCTGGAGATGGGCAAGGATGTCGCTATGCAGATCGCTGCACTGAATCCCCGTTTCTGGGATAAGTCCCAGGTGACTGAGGATGTCTTGGCCGAAGAAAAGAAAATTATGCTCGCTCAGATGGACAACGATCCTAAAATGGCAAACAAACCCGCTCAGGTCAAAGAGAAGATCGTTGCCGGTAAAATGAATAAGTTTTATGCTGAAAACTGCCTGATGCAGCAGGATTTTGTTAAGGACAACGATATGACTGTTGAACAGTATATGCAGTCTGTCGCTAAAGCTGCCGGTGTTAAAGTCGTACTGCGCAGTGCCGCTCGGTTTGAAAAGGGCGAGGGGATCGAGAAAAAACAGGAAGATTTCGCGGCTGAAATCGCTTCTATGATTAAGTAATAACTGTTGTCACCGTCTTTTTTAAGGCGATACAAATGTCTGACATAAGATGAGCCGGAAGG
>CAMWQV010000365.1 GCA_947176425.1 uncultured Clostridia bacterium | reverse complement strand
GTCCCACTCAGGACGGGGAACACACCGGGATTAGGCTGTACCATGATGCAGCTGTAAAGCGTACTGCCGATGAGTCCGAAAAGGAAACTGTTGAGGATGCCGACCGCAACCACTGTCACAATGACTTTCCAAGTATCCTTTGTCTCCGCCAGACTGCTGCGGAAGATGTACTTAGTACTTACGCCGCTGAGAATGCCGACAGACAGCGGTCCCAGGACCAGAGGCGGGAACCATGCGCCGTAACCCTGAATGATTGTACCCAGGACATCGGCCACCACCGCCACGATTCCGCCGCAGACAGGTCCCAGCCACATACCGGCCAAAATAACGGGAATGCTCTCAAAGCCGACCCGGAGAGTATCGGTCTGAATGCTGAAGAAGCGGGCCAGAATGATCTGGATTGCAATGAGGGCGGCCATCATGACCAGATTGCGGGTGGAAAAGACGGATTCACGGGACTTTTTGTTTGGATTACGCTCCATTTTGCGTTTCCTCCTTAAATTTAGGAGGTAAAGTATGGCCGCAGCACGGTCCCCCGCAAAAAAATATATGCCAATTCAAACCGCAGTCAGGCCGTGCGGCAAAAATTGGCATGTATACATCCGAGGTCGTGCGGTAGCGGATGCAGCATTACATCGTAGGCCCTATTTCACGGGGGCCTTTCGTGCAAGGGCAACTTCCCAGCCGCTTGCCACTTTACGCGCAATGCTTACTCTACCAATCCTATGAAATTGTATCCTCCGGCACGCCGCCTTTGGACGTTCCCTATCATACACCATACAGAGCAGGATTGCAAGATATTTCACAAAGATTTTTAGAAAAATTTTGCTTGCCTTTCCAACAATAAAATCACAACTATTTTGTTGCCTTTTGGAAAGAATGATAAACACTCCCGCGATCAATATGCTCTGTTCTAATCATGCCGGACATCCAAGGCTTATCAGCTGCCCATCCCCGATTGCTGTCAATTTGCGCGTCCAGCGAATCCATCAGCCGGTCCATAAACGGCTGAAATGCAGAGACAAGCATATTTGACAATTTTTCACTGACGCCAGATTTCTCAGCGTTATTTATCAATTCATGATATTGTGATGCAAGGTGCCGGCCCAAGGCCGCGTCACTTTCGCTGACATTCCAAGACGGATTTTGCAGCTGTTGGGAAAGCGTTTTTGCATAGATACCCGCAAATGACAAATCTTTTTCATCATAAGGAATCTGTCCATTCGGCTTTTGCAGCTCTGCCGGCGACATGCTTTCGCGCAGCCGGGCCGCTATGTATGCGTCATCCTGTTTCAGCCACTGCTGATCGGGACTGGTTATATCTGCATAAATGTCTGTTTTGGCAATGAGGTCTGTATATGCGTCTGCCTTTTGGTCTACAAGGGCCAAGACGCTGGCCCGCATATCTCCAGCCGCTCCGGATTGCCCAAGGCCCACAAAAAAGCTTCCAATACTATTCGCGTAAGAGTTCGCCATTTTCTCTTTTGCTTCTGTAAAAATCTGTTCCAGCCTTTGCAGTTCGGCTTCCTGCTGACCGCCGGTATATTGGCTTTGTATGCGGTCTTTCAAGACCGCGTATCGAGACGCGAGATAATCAGCTTTTTGCTCAAAGCGTTCGATATTGTCAAAGCCAACTCCAATTTGGACCAAATCTCCTTTTACACCCCGCCAGTCAATTTCCGTTCCAAGACCCTGCCCCGCAAGCTTGCTTTGGAATTTCTCCAAATCCTCTTTTGTGATGGAATCTTTCAAAATCAGTTTGACAGGTTCAGAGGAAGTGCGTACAAATGTATCGCCGTCGAAATATCCGTCAATCCGGGACTGTTTCATATACTGATTGATTAAAGCATCTTCTTCGGTATATGACGCTTGTTCTGATGGAGGCAAAAGCTCTTTCTGCAAACGGCTGTCAGGGGCTGCTTGTGTATATGAAATCTGTCCAAGTGCCTTCATCTGATTGGAATTGGGCTTGTAAATACCGGAATATGAGTTTTTTTGAGAATAAGGCCCAATTTCTACAAGGTCATATTGCGGCAAAGCAGTTTGTTTTGAAGTAAGCGGCGAATTAGACCGTATTGCCGAAATTCCCATGCTTCCCGCATAAGAATGTCTCTGAATTTGACCGATAAACATTTTGCTGTCACCGTCCTTTTTGATGATTTTTGATTGTACTACAATTTATTACATCTGTCAACAAAATAATGAGAAAATTACCAGGACAAGTAGACGTTTCCTTGACAAACATACGGCCAATACATATCAGACCACCGTCTTGCCGCTAACACCTTTTTTACATATTTTTCTTTTCATCTCACGTCTTTGCCGAAATCCCTGTTTGGGACTGAAAAGGGCGTTAAAGAAATGGGAATTTCTTTAACGCCCTTGCTAATTCTGCCGTACACATCAAGCAGCAATGACCTGAGAGTTTATATTACGGAATATTTGTGCTATATTTGTGAGGCTTATCCAACCGTGTTAATTCATTGTGGTTCAATTTTCTTGGAACGTAAATTCCTTAACCTCCCGGACTACGTCCATAATTGTGCCGTCGCGGGCCTCAATGATGCCTACGATCCGCTCGCCAAACTGGACAGGCCGCGGTTCACCGGTAATGGAGTAGGCGATATCCCGCAGCTCCTCAATGGTTTTCAGAGGAACGCAGTCCGCTTTTTGCAGGCATTCCAGAAGATCGGGCCGTGCCGGATTTACTGCTACGCCATAATCGGTCACCACTACATCGATGCTCTCTCCGGGGGTTGTGACGGTTGTGACATCGGTACAGATTGCCGGAATCCTTCCCTGAAGCAGCGGACAGATCACAATGGTGCATTTTGCTCCCTGCGCCGCGTCTGGATGTCCGCCCTGAGCGCCGGTAATTCTGCCGTCGGAACCCACAACCACATTGCAGTTAAAATGCGTATCTACCTCCAGCGCGGCCAGCACTACATAGTCCAGTTTATTGACAAACGCGCCCTTACAGAAGGGGTTGGCGTAGGCACCCGCTGAAATCCGGTGATGGTTTGGACGTTTGACAGAGTTGACGGCGAACAAATCGAAGTCCTGGGTATCCAGCAGCTTGCCCACGAGTCCCTCGTCCAGCATATCCACCATCCCCTTGGACATACCGCCAACGGCGAAGCCCATCTTGATGCCCCGTTCCTTCATGATCTTTGCAAGAGAAGCGGCGGAGGCAATCGACGCACCGCCTACGCCGGTTTGATAAGAGAAACCGTCTTTGAAGTAGGGGGTATTAATGACCACCTGGGTGCAATAATCCGCCATCATCAGCTTACGCAGGTCAGTCGTAGGCTTGGCAGCTCCGGACGCGATTTTTTCTGGGATTCCGATGGCATCCACCACGCATACATAATCCACCCGCGTCATATTGATATCCGCAGGATAGTTGGGAAAAGGCACCAGACAGTCGGTAACTGCCACCACCTTGTTGGCGTGGTTGCCGTCGGCAAAGGAGTAGGACAGCACGCCGCAGTCGCTCTTTCCGCCGACGCCCTTACAGTTGCCGTAGTCGTCGCAGGTGGGCGCGCCGATAAAGGAGATGTCGATAGTAACTTCCCCAGTATGAATCGCCCGCACGCGTCCGCCGTGGGAGCGCATAATAGCCAGATTTTTCAGCTTGCCCTGGGAGATGGCGTCGCCTATCTTGCCTCGAACGCCAGAGGACTGAATGCCGGTGATGGTGCCGTCCTCAATCATAGGCAGCAGGGCGTCGTGGGCTTTTCCCAGGGAACTGGCGCAGATTGTGATGGCCTTAACACCCTTAGCCTGCACTTCCTTCATCACCAGGTTGACCACCAGGTCGCCCTCCCGGAAG